>PBNL01000034.1 GCA_002723115.1 Methanobacteriota archaeon
CCAGGTTGGCATTTAGAGTGCTCTGTGATGAGTACAAAATACCTAGGCGAAGAGTTCGACATTCACGGAGGAGGAATGGACTTAAAATTTCCTCACCACGAGTGTGAAATAGCTCAAAATATAGGCGCAAACAAAACCCCAAACCCAGTCCGCTACTGGATACATGGAAACATGCTTACTGTAAACGGTCGCAAGATGGCCAAATCAGAAGGAAACGGTTTCACTCCCGAAGAACTCATCACAGGTAATCACAAACTCTTAGAAAGAGGATACTCTCCTATGACAGTTAGATTCTTCATGCTCATGGGTCATTACGCGAGCACTTTAGACTTTTCAAACGAAGCTCTAAAAGCAGCGGAGAAAGGTTTATCTAAATTGAATAACGCAATTGAAGCGCTAGGGAAAATTGAAGGAGCAGACAATAATAATTCGGAAGTAGAAATTAAGTTACTTGAGGAAAAATGCTATGCTGCGATGAATGATGACTTCAATACTCCAATTCTAATTGCAACACTTTTTGAAGGAGTAAAGACGATTAATTCTGCTGCAGACGGTCGCATTTCTTTAGGCAAAGCACAAATCGACCATCTAAAGTCTCTCTATGCTGGTTTCATGAAAGAAGTATTAGGATTAGTCGATGAAGGTTCAAGTGATGAAGGCTCTGAAGATCTTGCATCAAACCTCCTTGACCTACTAGTTGAAATGAGATCAGATGCTAAAGAAAAGAAAGATTGGGATAGTGCGGACAGAATTCGCAATACTCTAAGCGAAATGGGCATCACCATAAAAGACAACAAAGAAGGTAGCACTTGGTCTCATGAGTAAGATTCAGTCCTTTCTTTTAATTTGCTTAATCACATTAGCCTACAGTTGTGGTGAAATCCCCGCACCTGTAGTTGAAATTGAAAGCGCACCTGAACCGATTATTGCACCAAATTTCTCAGCTGATTCTGCTTATTCCTACGTTCAGAAGCAAGTTGATTTTGGTCCCAGAGTGCCCAACACTCCAGAGCACGATGCTTGCGGTGAGTGGCTCACGTCAGAGCTTGAAAGACATGGAGCAGAAGTAATAGTCCAAAGAGCAAGAGCAAGGGCTTTCGATGGAAAACTCTTAGAGCTTTCTAACATCGTAGGTCAGTTCAACCCAAAAGCCAGGTCGCGTGTGCTACTATACGCACACTGGGACACTAGGCCTTTTGCAGACAAGGATAGCACTAGAATGGATATGCCTATTGACGGCGCCAACGACGGTGGATCTGGAGTAGGAATACTCTTAGAAATCGCTAGGCAGTTGAGCATAACCCCTGCTGAAATCGGTGTAGATATCATCTTTTTTGACGGCGAGGATTATGGAAAGCCAAACGGTGTGCAATCTCTTCAAACTGATTTCCTACAATGGTGCTTAGGATCACAGTATTGGTCAAAAGAACCGCATCGCTATGGATACAGAGCTAGGTTTGGGATACTTCTCGATATGGTAGGAGCGAAAGATGCTGAGTTTAATAAAGAAGGGACATCAATGAAGTATGCGCCAAACGTTGTGAGAAAGGTTTGGGCTAGGGCACAAGAATTAGGATATGGACACAGATTCCTCAATGAGAAAACACCTGAAACAATAGACGACAACTTATTTGTTAGCGAATTCGCAGGTATTCCATCTGCAAACATCGTAGACTACAGGATGAATGTTAGACCCATGGGATATGGATTCTTCCATCACACCCACGCTGACAATATGAACATAATAGACAGAAAAATCTTAGAAGAAGTTGGAACAACAGTATTGTCCGTTGTCTATAGCGAGCAGTAATTACCTCTCTCCTGCGAATTGATCTAGGAAACGCTTATCGTTTTCAAAGAACAGCCTAAGGTCCCCAATTTGGTATCTGAGCATTGTTATCCTTTCAATGCCCATCCCAAATGCAAAGCCACTGTACTTCTTTGAATCAATCCCGCTAGCCTCTAGAACGTTTGGGTCGACCATGCCGCACCCAAGAATTTCAAGCCAACCAGTTCCCTTAGTTATCCTCTTATCTACCTCGGTCTCCAGTCCCCAATAAACATCTACCTCAGCGCTTGGCTCAGTAAATGGAAAGTATGAAGGGCGCAATCTAATTTTTGTCTCTGGGCCAAAAAACCTTTGAGCAAAATGCAAAAGAGTCTGCTTAAGATCAGCAAAACTCACATTTTCATCAATGTACAGGCCTTCAATCTGATGGAACATGCAATGTGCTCTTGCTGAAATAGCTTCATTTCTATACACTCTACCTGGCATGATAATTCTCATCGGTGGCTGACGGCGTTCCATCTCCCTTACTTGCACAGAGCTAGTATGAGTTCTAAGAAGTAAGTCAGGATCTCTTTCGACAAAGAATGTGTCCTGCATATCCCTTGCTGGGTGTTCAGGGGGGAAGTTCAATCCACTAAATACGTGCCAATCGTCCTCTATCTCAGGTCCTTCAACAACTCCAAATCCCATGTTCGAAAATATATCCAAAATCTCTCTCCTAACTACTTGAAGTGGGTGGTGAGTTCCGTGAGGGAAACCACCAGCAGGTCTTGTAGAATCAATTCCACTTGAAACAGCTGCAGCTTTTTTATCGAAGGAAGCTTTTTCTGATGCTACTTTATCTTCAATAGCTGACTTAACCTTATTAAGTAGTGGACCTAGTTCACGTTTGTGCTCAGGAGCAACTTCTCTAAACTGTGCCATTAGGTCCTTGATCTTTCCCTGTCTTCCTAGGTACTCAATTCTGAAAGCCTCTAAAGCATCAGCAGAGTCAAAACTCCTTTGATCAATATCAACTAATAATGCCTCTAAATCTGCTTTCATATTAGTGAAGTATAGTAACGCTGAATTTCACGTCATCCTTTGGCCTATCACCAGGAAGTGTTTTCACTGAAGCAATTGAATCAATGATATCAAGACCTTCTACTACTTGACCGAAAACTGTATAGTTCATGTCTAAGAATGGAGTTCCACCTTGATTCATATATACTGCTCTAGCTGAATCTGAATATTCAAATCCGCCAATTTTCATATTGTTCCCTTCCTCAATTCTATCAAGTATTCCCTCATCCCAAGTTTTACCGTGAACTATGTAGAACTGACTACCTGAAGACATTCTCGCAGGGTTTGCCATGT
Source organism: Methanobacteriota archaeon (assembly GCA_002723115.1). Lineage (GTDB taxonomy): Bacteria > Bacteroidota > Bacteroidia > Flavobacteriales_D > Sanyastnellaceae > UBA974. Next base: position 3,146 of record PBNL01000034.1, read on the forward strand.
CGCCTTGACGTGCAGCTGCAAGAGCTCCTTTAAAGTGAAGGTGATCTGCTCTGATTTCAGCATCGATTTTATATCCAGGTCCACCTGAACCAAGTCTTGCTCCTGGTTCTGCATTCTTACTTTCTGGATCTCCGCCTTGAATCATAAATCCATCAATTACTCTATGAAAAAGAAGATTTGTATAAAAACCTTCCGCTGCGAGTTTTAAAAAATTATCTCTGTGGCCTGGAGTTGAATCTGAAAGCTCTATCACCATGTCTCCAAAGTCAGTGTGAATAGCTACTCTAGCGGGATCTGTATTATTACAACCGGTTGAAGAAATGTAGAAAAAAAAGCAAAAAACTGCACTGATTTGAAGGAAAATGTTACGTATGAAAGTTTTTTTCATGATATTTGACTCTCGGAATTAAGAACTACAAAGTTATAAACCTACTTGCAATGAATCGCTTTTTTACTTTAATCACTCTTGCAATAATTGCATTTTTTGGATCTGGCTGCTTGAAAGTTGAAGACACGATAGCAAATGTAACCGTTATCAGAATTAATAGTATTGGCGAAGAAGTCCCTGTAGATGGAGCTCAAGTAAGACTGTACGCAAATGGCCCCACAGACCAAGATTTTGTAGGCGAGCCACGTTTTGATACTACTCAAGTAACTTCTGATGATGGATTCGTAAGCTTCAATTTTTCTGATTATTACGTAGGCGGACAAGCTGGATTTGCAGTCCTAGACATCGATGTAATTAAAGGAAACGGAAATTGTGTCAATCCAAATCCTCTAGATCCTGTAGACCAAAACACACTTTGTGGAACAGGACTTATAAAGATTGAGGAAATGGAGACCACTGCCGAGACAGTAATTGTGCAATAATCAAATATATAAAGTGAAATCCCGGCTTTTTATAGCCGGGATTTTTTATCCATCGTTTTTTATCCACGAAGAGAAATAATCGATCAATTGTCTTCTCATCATTAATTCTTGGTCTTCTGGATCAAGGTTGGGCAACTCTTTGATTCTTTCAAAATGAGGCCAACCATCCTCATCGTGACCCACACTCTTGTAATACCCTAGGGGCTCTAAAAGAGTGCATACACCCACATGCATCAAATTTATCTTATCGTCCTTTTTAAATGACCTTGAACCAAAGCCGGCTTCTTGAAGGCCCACAGAAAAGATAGCTGATGTTAGGTCTGGCTGTTCGCCAAACCTATCCATCAGAAGCTTCAACAGCTTATTCCAATCTCTTTCGAATTCAAAGTCCATAAAAGATAAAGTATAGAGTTACAAATCAACGACTTCAACCTTTAAACCTTTGTCGACAGCATTAGACCTAAAGTTATGAATGATTTCAATTACATCTGGATGTACGTTTTTAGAGGCACTACCATCCACAATTATCGTAGAATTAGGAGATACTCCGTTTAATGCTTTTTGGATTCCTGCCTTATTTGCAAATGTTACATTTTCAGAAAGGCTGATTTTAACATTTCCAGCATTCTCTTCAGTAGTAAATGGCTTAGAGAAGTTGCTCCACTTTGACATTACAATTGCAACTACCATTCCAAGTCCTATACCAATAAGTAAATCAGTTAGTACGATACCAACAATTGTTACTACAAATGGAATAAACATTTGCAAGCCCTTTGAAAACATATCTGCAAATAGACTTGGCTTAGCAAGTTTGTAGCCTACCACAAATAGGATAGCTGCTAGACTAGCTAGAGGAACCATATTTAGGTAGCTAGGGATGAGAAGTGCGCAAGCTAGAAGTAGCACACCGTGAAGGATAGCTGCCATCTTTGTTTGGCCTCCAGATTGAATATTAGCAGAACTTCTAACAATTACTTGAGTAATTGGAAGACCCCCAATTAAGCCTGAAACCATATTACCCGTCCCTTGGGCTATAAGCTCTCTATTTGTAGGAGTAACTCGCTTATGCGGATCAAGCTTATCCGTTGCTTCAACACACAACAGAGTCTCTAAACTTGCAACTATAGCGATTGTGACCGCAACCACATACACTTGAGTATTTCCAAACTGAGAGAAATCAGGCAAAGTGAAAAGCGTGTTAATCTCACTAAAAGAATTTAAAACAGGGATGGCTACAAATGTTCCATCACCCAAAGCTAATTCCTTATTTGAAGCAAAAAATGCTCCTAGGCCTATACCAGTTAGCACTACTACTAATGGCCCCTGAATAATCTTAAAAATGTTAATCTTCTTCATAAATGGCTGCTCCCAAAGAACCAAAATAGCTAAAGAAACAATAGTAATAAGAGTTGCTCCCTTACTCAGTGAATCAAACATATTGGCAAATGAATCAGTGTTTAAAGAGCCTAAAGCGTAGGGAATCTCTTTTTTTATAATGATAATACCTATACCTGCTAACATTCCCTTAATTACTGATGAAGGGAAGTAAAGTCCAATGACACCAGCCTTAATAAAGCCAAGTATGATTTGCAAAATACCTGCAATAAATACAGCTAAAAGGAAGGTGTCAAAAGCACCAAGGTCTTCTATTGCTGCAAAAACAATTACAGCAAGTCCAGCCGCTGGCCCACTTACACCAAGCGGTGATCCACTAATTGAACCAACTATGACACCTCCAATGATACCGGCTATAACGCCAGAAAAAAGGAATGGCCCAATGTATTCAGGTGGAAGTGATGCAAGTGCAATACCTAGACAAAGTGGAACTGCTACTAAGAATACTACAATACTTGCAGGAATGTCTTTTGAGAGATTTTCAAAGATTCCAATATCTTTATTTGAACTCATGATATTTAAAATTCATGCCAGCATATGCCGGCGATTAGAAAAATACGCCTAGTTTACTTTACATGCTCCTAGGCAAAGCTTCTAACTATGCTTTATCTGGTGGCGGGGTTAGGACTTCACTGTATCTACTATTCCAAATAGTATCGTTGTTTAGTACGTATTCAATTTCAACCTTTGCTCTAAAAACAAAGTGAATTATTGCGCTTGTATAATCATCCATTTCTTCTTTTACCTCCTCTCTTTCAGATTCATTCTCTTCTTCCCCATTTTCCATAAGCTCTACAAGCTCAACTGGAGTGTCAGAAAAATAATCTGAAAGAACGTTCTTGTTCAAGAAACTTAATGTAATTAATGTAAGAAAGAAAATAAGAGAAAATCTCTTGCAATTATGAATGTTTACGAATGAGGACCTAAAGTTCATATGCATAAAATAGCTCTTGCAAAACTAAATAAAAAAAGAGGAGTATGAACTCCTCTTTTTTTTGTCGGGATGACTGGACTTGAACCAGCGACCACACGTCCCCCAGACGCGTACTCTACCAACTGAGCTACATCCCGAATCGGGGGCGCAAAGTTAGTAACTTTGACCAACTTTAAGTTTGACTATGAAGGTATCGTATAGAAAGATCAAGGAGTTCTTGCCAACTAGCATTTCAGCAACTGATGCTGCAGCAGTTTTAACTGCTACTGGACTAGAGATAGAAGGCGTTGAAACAGTTGAAGATATTCCTGGAGGATTGAAAGGATTAATCGTTGGAAAAATTACCGACTGCAATCAACACCCAAATGCTGACCGACTGAGAGTTTGTAAGGTTGATGTTGGGTCTGAAACTCTCGACATAGTTTGCGGGGCCCCAAACGCTTCAACTGGTTTAAATGTAATTGTAGCTACACCTGGAACATGGATTCACCCAACAGGTGGCGAGCCTTTTAAAATAAAAAGAGGAAAAATCAGAGGTGAGGTAAGCAATGGTATGCTTTGCGGTCCAGATGAAGTTGGATTAGGAGAGGATACAGGCGGTATTATGGAATTAGACCCAAGCCTCAAGCCTGGATCATTAGTTAGTGATGCTTTCCGTATTGGATCTAATGAAGTCTTGGACATAGGTCTTACACCAAACCGTAATGATGCCATGGGGCATTATGGAGTTGCTAGAGATCTTAGAGCGGGATTAATTCACGGAACAGTTAAGGAAATAACTGATAACGGATTACAAAATGTAAGTGTACCTCAATGCGCTGACATCGATTTCTCTAAAGGATTTGACACATTGAAAGCTTCAGTTGCAAATCCTGAACTAGCATCTAAATACACATTAGTCGGAATAGATGGAGTTAAAATTGGACCTTCTCCAGAAGAAGCACAGCGCTTTCTAAAATCAATTGGAGTTGCTCCTATCAATAATGTCGTTGATGCCACGAATTATGTCCTTCACGAATTAGGTCAACCCCTTCACGCATTCGATTATGATAAAATTGGTGGTGAAGAAATAATAGTTAGACAAGCTAATAAAGGAGAGAAAATCACAACTCTAGATGATGTCGAGAGAAAATTGGACACGGCAGACCTTGTGATTGCTGATGCAAAAGATGCAATGTGTATTGCAGGAGTATTTGGCTCAGGAGAACATGGTGTAAGTGATAAAACAACTAAGGTTCTAATCGAGTCAGCATTTTTCAATCCAGTTTCAGTGAGGAAGTCTGCAAAGAGACATGGTCTATCGACTGATGCTTCTTTTAGATTCGAAAGACAGGTTGACCCTAATCTAGTAGAACAAGCAGCTCAGAGAGTTGCTCAATTAATTATGGATTGGGCTGGGGGTGAAGTTTTTGGCGCGACACATGTCACAAGCAATGAAAAGGTTGAGGGGGCTACTATAAAACTAGAGCTTGATATGATGGATAGAGTGATTGGAGCCAAACTCGAAAGAGATAGAGTTTCTTCAATTCTTGAATCACTCGACATAGAGATTTCTTCAAAGGACGAGAGTACAATGACACTCCAAGTTCCTGCATATAGAAGTGATGTAACTAGACCTGCTGACATCATCGAAGAAATCTTGAGAATCCACGGATTCGATCAAATTGAAATTCCATCTCGCATATCAAGCGCGTTAGAAATTCCTCAAAAGCCAAACCGCGAAGACGAAATCTTTGGCTGGGCTTCTACCCTAGTTGCAAAGGGATACAATGAGATTATGTCTAACTCTCTCACAAAAGCATCATATGCTGAAAGTGTTAATGACAGAGATCTTAATCCTAAGGCATCAGTAGAAATACTAAATCCACTTAGTAGCGATTTAGGAGTGATGAGACAGAGTTTGGTCTTCCAGGGGATAGAAGCAATCGCGAGAAATAAAAATCACAAGGTTGCAGATTTGAGATTATTCGAGCTGGGAAGAACTTATATGAAAACCGCTGATGGATACTCTGAAACTGAACACCTGAGTTTATTTGTTAGCGGAAATAAGAGTAAGGAGAACTGGAACGAAAAATATACTAAGAGCGATCTATTTACAATTAAGGAAGGGGTTTGGGCATTGTTGTCTCAGATCGGCATAGCTGCGAAAGTGACTGAACGAGCTGATGAGGGAGGATTGCTTCTTGAGGGAAGTGAAATACTTTTAGGCGAGAAGAGTATTGGAAGGTTTGGCTTAGTGCATCCTGATGTAGTAGAAATGTGTGGAATGGATGGAGCTGTGTATTGGGCTGATTTACTCGTTAAGCCTCTACTGAAGGCTCGCAAGAAGCGCAAGATTGTGGCATATGATCTTCCTAAGTTCCCTTCAGTGAGAAGAGATTTAAGTTTGATTATCGAAAAGTCTGTTTCATTTGAACAGATCAAGTCGGCTGCGTTTGAAACTGAGAGAAAGCTTCTTAAGGAGGTGAATTTATTTGATGTTTACGAGGGAGATAAGCTTGATGAAGGCAAGGTGAGTTATGCAATTAGCTTAGTTATCCAGGATCCAAATTCTACTCTCACAGACAAAAAAATTGACAAGTGCGTTTCTCGCATTTTAGATTCAATTACTCAAAATACTGGTGCTCGTCTTAGATAATCATCGATGAAGAAAAGACCCGTTCTTACTCCTCCTGTACAAAGAGTACATCTTGCGTATTTCCTAGCTAGACTATTTGTCGAACAGGGTACAAAACGATTTCACAGAACTGACGTTCTTACAGGGTTAGAAAATTTCCCAGACAAAAAGACGCCAATGGTGATGGTTGGCAATCATCAAAACGGGATGATGGATCCTCTCAATATTTGTGGAAATATGGAGAGGCAATTCCATTGGCTTACAAGAGCAGATGTTTTCTGGAAACCCATCTTCAAAAAGATTTTATTTGCCTTTAACCAAATGCCCATTTACAGGCAGAAGGATAGACTGCCTGATACAAGGGAGAGGAATGAGATTATTTGGAATAATTGTTTAGACAGATTAGAGATAGGCGCATCCCTTGCTCTCTTTCCTGAAGGCAATCACAATCCCCAAAAAACTATTCGCCCATTAAAGAGAGGTGTTTCTGATTTGCTAGGAAGAGCTTATACAAGGAATAAAGACCTTGGAAGGATACAGCTAATTCCATTTGGCCAAGACTACGAGCATTACCCAACTTTTAGAAGAAGACTTTCTCTAAGAGCAGGCGAGCCTATTGAATGGGTTGATCTCTACAACGAGGAAACAAAGGCTATTGATTATGTAAAACTCAATGAGCGAATTTCAGATGCATTGAGAAAACTGACTCTAGACATTCAACCTTCCAAAGAATACGAGTTATTCGAACCATATGTCAGAGCGTTTAGGCCTACTGAAAAGATAGGTGATGATTGGGAGGCTATTTTAACTGACTTGAAGCGAATAAAGAATTCTGCTGCTGACGAAGGATGGTTGACTAGGGTGAAACAGAGTTACAATGAACTTGTAAATGCTGGATTTGATGATTCTATGAGACCTGAAGCTTGGGGTCATGATGAAAACCAAACACGACCCAAAAGCTTACTTGCCCGACTACTCCTTCCAATTGGTTGGCTGGCCCAAGCTCCTTCAGCTCTTCAACACTACATCATAAACAAAAAGGGTGATGGGGTAAAGAAGATTGAGTTTAGGAGCACATTTAAAATTGGTCCTGGAATGTTCCTTTTGCCAATTTCATGGCTGATAATTGGATCGGTATTAGGTTGGTTGTTGTCTTGTTACAATGTGATTCCATTTTGGATGGCATTAGTTGGATTTTATGTTTGGGCGAATTGGGGAAACATTCTCTACGGCAAAATTGTTGGACTGAATCACGACTACGATGATGCATTGGAGGGTGAACGATTTTGGGGGAACGGCAATGGCAAGCTGAGTGAGGCATGGAAAAACTACATTGAAGCAATCAGATCATGAGCTACGTTATTCAAGGAATTCAACACGTCGGAATCGCAGTTAGCGATATGGACAAAAGTTTAAAGCTTTATAGGAAATTATTTGGCTTAAACGTACCATTTTTTGATGCTGTTGCAGCTGCACCTTTAATGGATTCTCATTGCGGAGGTGAAACCATCACAAAAAGAGCAAGTATGGTTTTGAATCATCAGGGTGGTTGCTCTGTCGAAGTCATTTCACCAACTTCTTTCTCGCCAAGAGGTCCAGTGTTCGACATTGCTCAAGGAGATTTGGGATTAGGCTGCACTACAGTAAAAACTCCTGACATCAGAAAGATGCACGAGCACTCAAGAGAGATGATGGGTGATTCATGTGATGAAGAACTAGCACTCGATCCGCTTGGACGACTTACTTTCTATTTAAGAGACTACGATAACAACTTATTCCAAATCCTAGAATCAGATAAGTGGTTTGCAAATCATGGGCATCCTTCTGGTGGTATTATGGGTTGCACGATTGGTGTGAGCAATATTGAGGATAGCTTCAAATTGTACTGCGACATCCTGGGGTACGACAAGGTGCTTTTCGATCAATCTGGAATGTTTGAAGACTGGGGGCATCTTCCTGGAGGCAAAGAAAATTACAGACGAGTTTTATTAACGCAAAGCAATCCTGGCAAAGGAGGATTTGCTGCTGTAATGGGCGAGACAACAATTGAGTTGGTGCAAGCTCTCGACAGAAAAGGCAGATTCATATTCGAGGATAGGATTTGGGCAGACACAGGAATTGCTCATCTAGGATTTGATGTGAGAGGGATGAATGACCTAGGGAAAGTGCTGGATGAAAAGGGATTCGGATTTAGATGTAATACAGATGATGCCTTGAGCATGGGTGACCACACATCCGTGCATTGCACATACATAGATGACCCTGATGAATGTTGGTTGGAACTTATTGAGGTACATAAAATTCCAATTCTCGAAAAATTAGGCTTATTCTTGAATGTCCAAATGCGCGATCCACAAAAACCTCTTCCTAAATGGATGCTTTGGGCTTTAAAATTCAACAGAATTAACGATTGAAATGTCGACTAAGAAAATTCTCCTTGTAGACGACGAAAGTGATATTCTAGATTTCATTTCGTACAACCTTGAAGCTTCAGGATATACTGTGAAGGTGGCAAGTAATGGAGAAGAGGGAATTTCAATTGCTAAAGAATTTTTACCTGATCTTATCCTATTGGACATGATGATGCCTGAAATGGATGGCATTGAGACTTGTGAGAAGATTAGAGAAAACGAAGCGTTGAAATCTGTGCTAATTGCATTTTTAACTGCAAGAGGCGAAGACTACAGTCAAATTGCAGGCTTTGATGCTGGTGCAGATGATTACATTTTAAAACCCATCAAACCCAAAGTCCTTGTCAGCCGCGTCAAAGCACTATTGAAAAGAGGATGCATCTCTAATGAAGAAGGGAGCGAATCAATAATTAAAGCTGGACGAGTAGAGATCAACACAAAACATCACAGCGTATTGTTTGATGGTAGTGAAGTTGTTTTGCCTAGAAAAGAATTCAAACTTCTTTCTCTCCTATGCTCTGACCCAGGTGCTGTACACACAAGGGAAGAGATTATGGACAAAATTTGGGGTGCAGAAGTAGTAGTTGGTGATAGAACCATAGACGTGCATATCAGAAAGCTCAGAGAAAAGCTCGATGAGGATTCAATCAAAACTGTAAAGGGAGTTGGATATAAATTCCTTGGATAACCCAAATGAATAACCTCACCCCTCAACAAATTGCTAGACGCTCAGCTATTAAGCTTGGCATTATCAGTGTTGTTACTGCCCTGATTATTCTATTTGCTGTTCAAGCTTTGCACTATTGGTTCTATGCAATTGCTCTAGGTGTTTTGATCGAAGAGATTAGCTTTTTTGTAATCTACCATGCTGTTGAGGAATTCATAAACCAAAGAATCAAAGTCCTTTACAAGACCATCAGCAAAATGAAGGGAAGTGGGGATCCTCACATCAATATGGATGAGGACGTTGTAGGAAAAGTAAATAAGGATGTGATGGACTGGGCTTCTGAGCAAATTGAGGAAGTCACTCTTTTGAGGGAGACAGATTCTTTCAGAAAGGACTTTATAGGAAACCTTGCACACGAATTAAAGACTCCTCTTTTCAATATTCAAGGATTCATTATGACTCTAATTGAAGGAGGTGCAGACAACCCTGAAATAAGAGATAAATTCCTGAGGAAAGCCGAGAAAAACATTGATAGAATGACTGGTCTCCTCGAAGATCTTGACAGCATTTATAAAATCGAATCTGGGGGGATGAGTCTTGATCCACATCCCACAAACATCGTGGAATTATGTCGTGAAATCGTTGACAGTCTTCATAAGAAAGCAGACAAATCAAATATTACTCTTAGTGTATCAGACTCCGAGCAATACACAGTTCATTGCGACGTAAATAAAATCGAACAAGTAGTTACAAACTTGCTTGTAAATTCAATTAATTACGGTAATGACGGAGGTCACACAAGAATCAAATTCTTCGATATGGAAGACAAGGTTCTTATAGAAGTGAGTGACAATGGGATTGGGATTAAGAAAAAGGATCTCATGAGGATTTACGAGAGGTTTTACAGAGTTGATAAGAGTCGTTCAAGAGACGCTGGAGGATCAGGTTTGGGCTTGGCAATTGTAAAACATATCATTGAGGCTCACGGCCAAAACATCCATGTGAGATCCACCTACGGACAAGGAACCACCTTCAGTTTTACCCTTCAAAAGGCCACACCTGAAGCTAATAACTTAACCTAGTCTTAACATTAGCTTAACATTGACAGGGAATAGTGTGCGGAAATTTGTACCCGTCATAAAAACACTATTTAAAAATTCACATTATGGAAAAGGCAATTAAAACTATCGACCTTTCAGCAGTTGTATACGTAGCTCTTATGGTTAGCGTATTCTTTCTAGCTCTTTAATCCACTTTACATAGCTCATCTAAGATGAAGAAGTTATTCAGAGCTTTTGGTTATCCAGAAGTTGTGTGGTTGCCCAAAAGTGAGCAATCATTCTTAGGATTTATTTCTATCGCATTTTTACTAGCGATGTTTGCTACTCCTTATCCGCAATTTGCAATGTGGGTAGGGTTTTTATTTGCAGCATACGCAGCTATAGCTAACGATTCAATCCAAACAATCGGAACATTCATAGCATCAAACCAAGACAAAAAGTGGTGGGTTCTATGGATATTCATAGGAGGAATTTTCTGCTTGACCATGCTATATAGCTGGATGACACTCGGTGGAGACGTCAGCCACGGCCGACTAGCAGCCAAAGGCTTTGAGGTAGCACCTAAAGAATTCCATTTCTTACAAGTTGCAGCACCTATTTTCCTACTTATTCTCACTAGGCTTAGAATGCCTGTATCAACTACATTCATTCTGCTTACTTCATTTGCTGCAAGCACAAACGCAGTTGGTAAAGTACTAGCAAAGAGTATGAGTGGGTACATTCTTGCATTTGCACTTGGCTTAATCTTCTTTATGATTGTCGCTAAGGCATCAAAGAAGTACTTCGTAGGAACTGCAAAACCATGGTGGACAGTTGCACAATGGATCACTTCTGGATCTCTTTGGGCGGTTTGGCTTACACAGGATGCTGCAAACATTGCGGTTTACCTTCCACGTAGCCTAAGCTTCCCACAGTTCTTCGCATTTATCTCAGTTGTTACAATTGGATTAGGCATCCTACTTTACACTAAGGGTGGGCGTATACAGAAGATCGTTACAGAGAAGTCAGTAGTAACTGATGTGAGGTTCGCAACGTTAATTGACCTTATCTACTGCGTTATTCTATTCTACTTCAAGCTTCACTCAAAAGTTCCAATGAGTACTACTTGGGTATTCATCGGATTACTAGCTGGTCGTGAGCTTGGTATGTCTTTAATGAAGACTGGAGCACACACAGTTGCAGGAGGATTGAAACTTGCGCTTAAGGATGTGACTTACGCATTAATAGGATTAACTGTTTCTATCGCAATTGCAGTGGGAGTTAATGATAATCTAACATTCACATCTGTTGTAACAGAGATACCTGAAGCATTCTCAAACGGTATCGTTAAGTTTTTCTCAAAACTTGGTCTTTAAAGTAAAATGAAACAAGTACAAGTTTTTCTTATTTCCCTTTTACTAGTCTCAACAGTAGCACTAGGCCAACAGAAAGTCGAAAGCAAGTTTGGCAAGGGAGTATATGTAGTTGCAAACGACTCGAGCTTCTCAATGAAGTTCAATGCAAGGGTTCAAAGCCTATTGATGTTCGAAGCGCCAGCAGGATCAGACAACCTAATGGACGACATGACATCTAACTGGTTGATTCGTCGTTCAAGACTTAAGTTTTCAGGATTCGCTTACTCGCCTAAGGTGAAGTATAAGATTGAGCTTGGGCTTTCGAACAGGGATCACGGTGGTGAGAACATTCACACTAACAATACGTCTAACTTGATTCTTGATGCATTCGTTAGATGGAACTTCTATAAGAACATGGAGGTGTGGATAGGCCAAACAAAGCTTCCAGGCAACCGTGAGCGTGTGATCTCATCACAGAAGCTTCAGTTCGTTGATCGTTCTCTTGTGAACTCTCGTTACAACATCGACCGTGACATGGGAATACAGTTCCGCAATAAGTTCAACATTGGATCTATTGCCACAAGACAAGCTCTTGCTATCTCTCAAGGTGAAGGACGTAACAGGACAAATAAAAAAGACCCTAACCCAGCTAACGGTTTCGAGTACACTGGACGTGTTGAAGTTCTACCATTCGGAGATTTCACAGGTAAAGGGGATTACTTCAGTTCAGATCTTAAGCGCGAGGAAACTCCTAAAGCTTCTATTGGCGTAACGTATGACATGAACATGAATGCTGCTCGTACAGGAGGTAATCTTGGAAGCTATATTCAGGACAGCAATGATCTTGTAATAGATTCAGCTCTTTGCAACCTAAATACAATACTTGCTGACGTAATGTTCAAGTACAAGGGGTTCTCTCTATTAAGTGAGTACGCTAACAAGACGTTAGACGGTGAAAGAATCGTTGTCGAAGAATTTGACGAATTTGGAAATGTGATTTCTAGTTCTATTCTAAACAACTACTACACTGGAACTGGTCTTACAGTTCAAGCTGGGTACCTTCTAGAAAACAATCTTGAGCCAGCGATTAGATACACTACTATCACTCCAGAAATGGAGTCTGGTAGAGATCTGCAAGAAATGATCACTTTGGGTCTTTCTAGATACATCGTAGGACATAGTCTTAAGATTCAAACTGACTTCAGTTTAATTACTGAAACTGATCAAGTGACGAATGAATCTGACAAAGAATACATGTTCCGCTTCCAAGTGGAAATGGCATTCTAATCATATAAAACAGGGTTTAAGGACACCGGGTACTGCAAGGTATTCGGTGTTTTTTGTGCCTATTGAATCATGCCTGTTCCCTCTGAATTAACATAGGGATTAAAGGCCTTTTCTTTTCCAACAGTAGTTGATGGTCCGTGGCCTGGGTGTACTTCAAAGGAGTCAGGTAGTGTGTAAAGTTGCTCTGTAATCGAGTGTGCGAGAGTGGAAGCATTACCACCTGGCAAATCGGTTCGGCCTATACTTCCATTGAATAAGACATCTCCGCCAATGACAAATTCATGCTCGTGGCATACGAATACCACATGGCCTATACAATGACCTGGAGCCAATCTAATTTCTAGGTTGAACTTACCGCATTCAACTATGGAACCTTGATCGCCTAAGTCTTCTCCTCTAGAGGGCAATGGATCCATCGGTATACCATAAAGTTGTGCTGATTTTTCAGCCATATCCCAAGTTGGCACATCAGATGGATGTAATCTTGGTAGTAATCCATATTTAGATGCAATCCAATTTGCACCCATAACATGATCTAAATGAGCGTGTGTCAAAAGACACCCAACAAGAGTAAGGCCATTATCTGCCAAAAAAGAATCAAAGTATTCTCTTTCAGCCACATTACTCATCCCTGGATCAAAAACTGTAGCTTCTCCATTGCCGTGATCTAACAAATAGGTTTGTTCACTAAAGGCATTGAATGTGAAAGTATGTAGTTCGTTTATCTTTTTCTGCATTATAGGCGTAATTTCGAGGTAGATGCACTCTTCAGGCACAATATTACCTAGGATATTTTCAATTGCAATCACTTTGATGATTGCACTTTGTTCTTTTGGACAATTTCACGATGGTCTATTAGTAGAATTTGGGAAGAATAGAGTGCAGTACAGAAATTTTGAATGGCAGTTTCACACACAAGGAGAGTTTGAGATATACTACTACCAAGGAGGTAAGGATTTAGCTGGGGATATTGCTGCTATTATTAAAGAGGCAAAGGCTGAGCTCCTTCCCTACTTTGGAAATAAACTGGGCGGTCCTATTCAAATTTTGGTTTATAATAATCAAGCTGAATTTAAACAGTCTAACATAGGCTTATACGATTCGGATGTTGATGAAAATAATATTGGTGGAAATGCCAAACTGGTAGGAAACAAACTTCTAGTTTATGGAAAAGGAGATAGGAAATTACTCGCTAGAGAGCTAGTAGAAGGGTTATCTAGAATTGCTATAAACCAAACCCTCTATTCAGGTACTTGGCAAGATGCTATGAGAAATTCAAGCATATTACACATACCTGATTGGTTTGAAGAAGGTCTTGTACAGTACATAAGCGACCCTAGTTCTGCTGAGGCAAAAGCGTATATCTATGATGCTGGTAAAAGTGGAGATTTAGGATGGATTGAAAGGACATATGGTAAGCAAGCGGGAAGGTATGGAAGAGGGGTTTGGGCTTATGTGTCTGATGTGTATGGGAAACATGCCATTGCGAATATTTTATACATGGTTCGAGTAAGTAGTAGCGTTGAAGGAGGATTCAGATTTGCAACTGGCTTGAATATGGATGAATTGATGACTGAGGTTTTGGCATATTCTAATAGACAATCATCTTCAGATTACAGAAATAAAATTAATAGCTTAGAAAAAGAGGATATCAAATTTGAATATCATTGCTCAGCAAAGTCACCTGATGGCACAACTTCAGCATATATCACAAACACCAGAGGACAATTAACTGTAAGAACAGTTGACTCGAATGGTGATGTTAAACTGAGAGCTAAACACGGAAAAAAACTAAGTCAAATTGGAGAGGGAGAAAATTTATATATAGCCTGGCATCCAAACTCAAAACAATTCAGCTATGTAATCAACGAGAAAGGAGAGCCTCAACTTATTACCATCAGGGTTGAAGAAAAGGGATTCATCCAAAAAACACTTTATCGAATTGACGATGTCTTATCTCTAGATTATTCTAAAGATGGAAGAACAGTAGTTTTTTCAGGATTAAGGGAAGGTAGATCTGATCTATAGATATACAGATTAGTTGGAAACATACAGGAACCACTTTGGATTGACAAGTATGACGATTTGGATCCAAAGTTTACTAGTGATGGTAATTCTATAATTTTTGCATCAAACAGGCCTGATGATACTTTACGAGCTGATGTTACTTATACATCTCACTCTGAAAATTTAGACCTCTACCTAGTCCATTTGGATAAAGATGATTTAGAAATAGAGAAGCTATTGAACACGCCACTAGTAGATGAGAGAAATCCAATTCCTCTGTCTGAAAATGATTTTATTTATCTAGCAGAAAAGCCATCTGGGAGGCAAGATTTAATGTGGGGATGGAAGGACAGTACAATCTTGAAAGTGGACACTTTAGTTCACTATCGATATTTTACAGAGTCAAGAGTTCTTGAGAATTTGCCCGTGCCTACTTTAAAATTGTCTTGTGACACTGTTAATGAGAAAATATCATCTCAAATTATCCTATCCCAAAATCTCTACAATATGCCCATTGCTGATATGCCTAAAGCAATCAGTAGAAGCACTTCAAATCTAAGCGATCATATAAATTTAAAAGCTGAATCTGAAGAATTTATTCCTCCAAATTGGTCTCGTGTTTATACAAGCACACAGGTTGATATAAGAAATTACCTTTTTGAGGGTGAAGCAAATCAAAACAACATCGAAAAGGAAGCTGTTGAAGCAAATCCAACTGCACAAAATGAAGTCAAACTCAAGCCATCAAACTATAGACTCAACTTCAGCCTAGACAAATTCCAAACTCAGGTAAGCAATGCCTTCGGATCACAGTTTTACACCCCTTATAACGGCAACATAAATGTGAATCCTGGAATAGGTAATGCTTCAGAAATTAGGATAAGTGACTTATTTGAAGACAGACATATTATTGCTAGTTATAACATACCAGCAAGTTTGAGCAATAGTGTTTTGGGGTTAGCGTATTTCAATCTTGAGGGACAGGTAGATAAAATGCTAAGCGTTCAAAGACAAGGAACAATTAGCTATGATCCTGATTTATTTTCATTAGTTGAAACCACTTCTGTCTTCACAAAATATAGATTGACATTTCCTATAGATGAAGTAAAGAGCATTAGAACTTCTTTTGGGTTTAGAGTTGACAGACATGTACCTCAGGGTACAGAAACCTTTATACTTACTCAACCCATTAAATTAAGTAATCAGTTTGGAGGTGAGGTTGCTTACGTTTATGATGACACTCGGATTCTTGATCTAAACATTTTGGAAGGAACTAGGTCTAAGGTTTGGTCTGAATATTATTTTGATTCCGATGGAATTAGTTTTGGAACAATGGGGTTTGATTCACGCAAGTACATAAGATTATTTTCAAATAGCATTTTTGCGATGAGAATGGCAGGTGACTTTTCTATTGGGTCTAATAAGTTGCTACACCTGCTAGGAGGGACAGACAATGTTTTATTGAGTACAAGTGGCATTACAGCAGATATTGATCCTGATATTCCATATGCATATCAAGCCAGAATCACACCATTGAGAGGCTTTTCAAATAATGCTCGAAATGGAACAAATGCTTTTGTTGCTAATGCTGAATTAAGAATTCCTATTTGGAGTACCCTATTCAAACTCCCGGCTAGCTCAGACTTTTTAAGGCATCTTCAAATTGTCACTTTTGCAGACATTGGATCTGCTTGGACTGGATTGCATCCATATTCTGATGAAAATAGCTTTAATACAACAGTAGTAGAACAAAACCCCATAACATTTACAGTAAACAACAATCACGAACCCATACTCTACGATTGGGGAGTTGGAGTGCGTTCAAGGATTTTGGGATATTGGGTTTGTACTGATTTTGCTTGGGGAGTTGATAGCAAAACGGTTCAACCTATGCGTTTTTCATTAAGTTTAAACTTTGATTTCTAAAGTGGAACTGTCTACACTATTCATATTACTATTAATTGGTGTAATAGCTGGCATTGCGAGTGGTTTTGTCGGTATTGGTGGAGGATTAATTATCGTTCCTGCATTAATCTATTTCACAGGACTCGATCAACACACCGCTCAAGGAACTTCTCTTGCGATGATGTTGCCTCCTATTGGGATTTTGGCCGCAATGAATTACCACAGTCAACAGAGTATAGAATGGACCTATGCAGCTTGTTTAGCAATAACTTTCATCATTGGGGCATGGATAGGCAGTAAGTGGTCTTTAAAATTATCCCCCACTATTGTGAGGTTGATTTTTGCTGTTTTCATGTTTTACACTGCAACTATCATGACCATCAAATCTTTAAAAGAACTATTCCCAGGAGATGGATCTTAAAGACAAAATAAAAGATCTTGCTCACAACATGCATGATCATCTTGTTCAATGGAGAAGGCACCTACACGCCAACCCGGAATTGTCTTTTGAGGAACATCAAACCATGGCTTTTATTGCAAAAACTTTGAAAGAAATAGGTATAGAATTTCAAAAAGAGATTGCGGGTACTGGAGTAGTTGCTACTATAAAAGGGGTTAATCCAGAATCAAAGACTGTAGCACTAAGATCTGATCATGATGCTCTACCAATAAAGGAACTTAATGATGTTGAGTATGCTTCAAAAAATGATGCAATGCATGCTTGTGGGCATGATGTCCACACTGCTTCTCTATTAGGTGCTGCAAAAATTTTAAATGAAACCCGAAATCTTTGGGAGGGCACAATCCGTTTAATTTTTCAACCAGGTGAAGAAAGACTACCAGGTGGTGCTTCTATAATGGTAAAGGAGGGTGTCTTAGAAAACCCTACTCCTCATCACATCATAGGTCAACACGTATTCCCTGACCTACAAGCTGGACATGTTGGAATGAGAGGAGGTATGTACATGGCATCGGCCGATGAAGTTTATCTGACAATTAACGGCAAGGGTGGCCATGCAGCATTACCAAAAGGTCAATGCAATCCTCTAATTGTTGCATCTGAAATCCTTCTAGGGTTCGAAAAACTTATAGAAACAAGAGAAGAAAAAGATGTAAAAACAGTATTGGCTTTTGGCTACATCGATGGTCAGGGGGCGACTAACGTGATTCCAAATCAAGTGCATTTAAAAGGGACTTTTAGATCACTAAATGAAGAATGGCGCTTTAAGGCTCATAAACTGATGCACGATTTAGTAAAAGAGGTCTGTGATAAAAGAGGTGCAACTGCAGACTTAGATATTAGAGTTGGATATCCAAGCGTTTACAACAATCCAGATCTTACAGATCGATTGAGGGAAGTTGCTATAGACTACTTAGGTGAGGATAAAGTCCACGTACTTCCTGAAAGGATGACTGGTGAAGATTTCAGCTTTTACGCACAAAAAATTCCTGGATGTTTTTACAGATTAGGAACTGCAAGCCCTAGTTCTGATATAGGTCACCACAGCTTACACACACCCTACTTTGATATTGACGAAAGTGCTCTAGAAATCGGAGCAGGTCTAATGGCATATGGCGCCATTAAATGCTGATTAGTTTGCAATGTCACTTAGGAATTTTATCCTAATCAACCTCAACTCTTCTTCAGAATAGCTATCCTCGAATTCTGCTAATGCTGCTTCTATGCTTTCATCATCAGATTCACTGAAAAATTCGAAAAGCTCTTCAACGCAGTCTTCATCCATACTTTCCTCTATGCAGTGATCAATATTGACTTTTGTTCCTGCAGATACAATTTGCTCAATCTCAGCCAACACCTCTTCTACTGACAAGCTTGTCCTCGATGCCATGTCGCTAAGACTCATTTTCCTATCAATTTGTTGTATGATATTAACCTTATTGCTCGACTTGTTTGAAGCAGTTCGAACTAGTAGATCCTCAACTCTTTCTATGTTTTCTTCTTTAACATATTTAGCTATCAAGTCAAGAAATTCTTGCCCAAACTTTTTGGCTTTTCCAGCTCCAACTCCAGTAATTCTTAGCAACTCCTCTTCAGTAATAGGATAGTGAATAGACATTTCGTCTAAACTCACATCCTGAAAAATCACATAAGGTGGGAGATTCTTTTTATCTGCAACATCTTTTCTAAGAGCAACAAGCATAGGACGCAGTTTAGTATCTGCTGCACCTCCCTGCCCCTTCCTAGTTTGAACCATTGTATCACCAGTATCAACATCGTCGTAATTCCTCTCCTCAGCTAGTTTTACTTCATATGGTTTCGCTATATAATCTCTTCCCTTTTCTGTGATTTGTAGTACTCCATATTGCTCTACGTTCTTTTTCAAAAACCCAAAAACAATTGCCTGCCTCATGACTCCATTCCAGTGCCTATCCTCTTTGTCCTCTCCCTTTTTCCAAAACTCACTAGAAGATCCCTTATAAGCTTCAACCTCTCTGTTTTCTTCACCTGTAAGTATTGCAGAAATAAACTGCATTTTATGTGCTTGCTTAAATCCATCTATAGTCTTCAATATCAGTAGAAGTTCTTCTTGACCGTTGTATTGATTTTTTGGGTTACTAGAATTGTCACAATTCATAGCACCTGGACCATTTATTTCATCGAATTCCTCTCCAAAATAATGAAGTATGAACTTCCTTCTTGAAATAGAAGTCTCAGCATATGCCATTACTTCCTGAAGAAGTTGCATGCCTATCTCTTGCTCAGCAATAGGCTTGCCATGAAGAAATTTCTCTAGTTTTTCTATGTCTTTATGAGAATAAAATGCAATGCATCTTCCCTCCTGGCCATCTCTACCAGCTCTACCCGTTTCTTGATAATAACTCTCAAGACTTTTAGGGATGTCATAGTGTATCACATATCTAACATCTGGCTTATCTATCCCCATCCCAAAAGCAATTGTAGCCACAATAACATCAACATCTTGCATTAGGAATTGATCCTGAATTGAAGATCTAGTTTTACTATCCTTCCCAGCATGATAAGGCAGGACTTTAACTCCATTAACAGCGAGTGTTTCGGCAATTTGCTCTACCTTTTTTCTACTTAGACAGTAAACAATACCGCTCTTTCCCTTATTGCTAAGCGAGTATTGTACAATTTGTTTTAATGCGTCTTTCTTAGGTCTTACTTCATAGAACAGATTGTCTCTATTGAACGACGATTTAAACACATTTGCATTTACCATTTCCAAGTTCTTCTGAATATCAACTTGTACTTTAGGAGTAGCAGTTGCGGTTAAAGCGATGATATGTACATCTGCTATTTGCTTTATGATGGGTCTAATCTTTCTGTACTCAGGTCTGAAATCGTGACCCCACTCTGAAATACAGTGAGCTTCATCAACTGCAACAAAACTGATTTTTACAGTTTTTAAAAACTGAATATTACTCTGCTTAGTTAAGGTTTCAGGGGCAACGTATAAGAGCTTTGTTCTTCCTGCTGTAACATCAGAAATTACTTGCTCAGCTTCACTCTTATTTAATGAAGAGTTTAGAAAATGAGCAATAGCTGAGTCTTCGTGATTTCCTCTAATGGCATCAACTTGATTTTTCATAAGGGCTATCAAAGGCGAAACCACAAGCGCAACACCATCTAGCATTAAAGCAGGAAGTTGATAGCAGAGGCTCTTTCCACCACCAGTTGGCATAATAACAAAGGTGTCTACACCATCTAGAACGCTTCGAATAGCTTCCTCTTGTTTCCCTTTGAATTCTTTAAACCCAAAATATTTCTGCAACGCCTCTCTAGGCGTATTATCAGTGAGGTTCATCTATTGATTAGATTATCACTAATAAAGATAAGCGCTTTTCTTAGATTTGCAATCATTATTTTTGACCATGCATTCAGGCAAGTTTTCTAGTGAGGACATTCTCAACAGAGCAATTAAAACTCTCAAAATGGAGGGTGATGCTATTTATAATTTAGCATCAAACCTAGGAGATAATTTCCTGTCTGCCATTAATCTAATTATTGAATCAAAAGGGCGCATAGTTCTAACAGGAGTAGGCAAAAGCGCAGATGTTGCCAGAAAAATTGTTGCCACTTTAAACTCGACTGGTTCTCCTGCATTTTTTGTACACGCTGGTGATGCAGTCCATGGTGATTTGGGTGGAATTCAACCTGGAGACGTTATGCTTTGCATTTCAAAAAGTGGGCGTTCTGATGAAATTGTAGCCCTTATTCCACTTATTCGAGCTGCTGGAAATTCAATAATTGCAATTACAGGATCAAAGGATTCCCCTCTTTCAAAGCTTTCAGACCAAACCATTTTAGCTGGAACTGACCCCGAAGCTTGCCCATACGATTTGGCTCCAACTACTAGTACAGCAGTCCAAATGGCACTTGGCGACGCCATTGCCCTCTGCCTAATGGAAGCAAAAGGATTTAACGCAGAAGATTTTGCAAGAAATCATCCTGGAGGCACATTAGGAAAAAGGTTAACGGTTCTTGTTTCAGATTTAATTGATAAAAACCGATTACCTCAGGTTGAACAATCTGCTTCTCTTCAGGACGTTTTAATGTCAATGACATCAGGACGATACGGTGCAACAGTTGTTATTGATTCGAATTCGATTGTAGGCATAATAACAGATGGTGATTTAAGAAGAGCTCTTGAATCAGGTCTCGAAGCAAGTGAGACAACTGCATCCCAAATAATGGGCAAAACTCCCCTTACAATTAATGACACAGCCCTAGCAGCTGAAGCAGCAAAAGCAATTAGAGAACGAGGAGTAACCCAAATCATTGCAGTAAACTCTAACAACACTTACTCTGGATTAGTCCACATACACGATCTAATCAGAGAAGGAATAGTCAACTAATGTCACCTCTAGACCAAGACCTTCCAAACGAAAAACAAATGGGCTTCCTCGAACATCTCGAGGAACTTAGAGGACGACTATTTAAGTCAATCCTGGCAATTTGTATTGTCTCTGGGTTTCTATTCTACAAAAAGGATTGGGTTTTTGACATGGTTATTTTTGGACCTCGTAATCCTGATTTTTTCAGTTTTAGAATGTGGTGCAGTCTATCGGAACTAATAGGAGCTGGTGATAAACTTTGTGTTACTGATATTAAATACGAACTCATCAACACCTCTATGCTGGGCAATTTTACCGCTCACATTTTAGTCTCGATAATTAGTGGAGTTATAGTAGCATTCCCATACATCACAATGCAGATTTGGGGTTTTATAAAACCAGCACTTAAAGAAAGTGAACGAAAGTCAATAAGGGGGTTAGGTTTTGCATCATCACTATTGTTTTTCTCTGGTGTAGCATTTGGGTACTGGGGCATAGTGCCACTTTCACTTCAATTTCTTGGTGGCTATGAACTTGGTGATGTTGCTGCTAGAATTGCAGTTATGTCATATGTGAAAACTGTTGCAACTATAGCTTTTGCATCAGGTATAATCTTCCAATTACCAGTTGTAGTTTATTTCTTATCCAAGGCTGGAATTGTAACTGCTGAAATTCTGAGGAAATATAGAAAACATGCTTTAGTGGGAATTCTCATTCTAGCTGCTATCATTACTCCTCCTGATCTTACTTCACAAATATTAGTATCAATTCCAGTTTTATTCCTTTATGAAATTGGTATACTTATTGCCAGAAGACAAGAACGCAAAAGAGAAAAGAGAAACCGCAAATGATCCTTAAAAAACTTACACTTTTATTCTGTCTAAGTTTTTCTCTTTTCCTTCAAGCCCAAACCACATCAGTAGAAGGCCGCGTGTTTGATGGCGAATCAGGTAGGCCCCTTCCATTTGTAACCGTTAACTTCAAAGGAGAGTCAATTGGCACCACAACTAATTCAGAAGGACTGTATCAGTTGAGTACAGAAAAAAGGGTGTCTAGAATTAACGTTTCATTTCTTGGATATGTTAGCCAAACCATTTCTATTCAAAAAGGGGTTCATCAAAAAATAGACATAGCATTAGAGCCAAAGAAAATCGAACTAGCAGTAGCAGAGGTTAGGCCAGATAAGAAAGAAAAAAACCAAGCCAAACCATTAATGCAACGCGTTATTGACGCGAAAAAAACTAACGACCCAAAAAGGATAGGAGCCGTCGCACATAAATTCCACGAAAAACTAGAACTTGATTGGAATGGCATTCCAGAAAAGCTTCCAACTAGAAAGTTTTGGGGGCCATTTAGTTGGGTTTGGGATAAATTGGATTCTACAGAAGCAAGGATAAACCTTCCTCTTTTCATGTCAGAATCAATAGGACACAAAAGGACACAAAGCAAACCCCTTAGGTCTGAGAAAAGAGTACAAGCAATACAGTCAACTTGGATTCAAGACGCAGAAAATTCATCTGCAGTTTCAGCAGAATTCTTCGATATCGATTTCTACTCCAACCAATTTCTTTTGTTAGACAAAGGGTTTACAAGCCCTCTGCACAACAGATACAACTTACACTACAGATACTACATCCTTGACACATTGGATGTTGGCGGTAGACCCAATTTTCATATTGCCTTCGTCCCAAGGAGGAGAGGTGAGTACACTTTCGAAGGTGAACTATGGATTGACACCTTAACTCTCGGTCTCAAAAAGGTAGAGGCTAAAATCAGCGAAGGCGCTTCATTCAATTTCCTCAGAGCAATGAACTTCATGCTTAATTATGAATTAATTGATGGAAACTGGGTGCGAACTCTTCATGAAGATGTGCTTGACGTTTCTATATCTGGAAACAGTCAGGGTGTGTATGCAAGAAATTCGATCACTTACTATGATTTTGAATTTGCAAAAGAGTGGCCTGATGAGGTTTGGGGTTCTAGGCGAGATATGAGCTATGAGGATGGAGCTTATGATGTTACTGATGAAGAATGGGAAGAATTACGCCCTCAAGTATTGAGCTATGGAGAAAAAGACATTTATCACACTGCTGATTCTGTACAATCAATGCCACAATACAATTTCCTTAGTGGTTTGCTTTATTGTATGGGGTCAGGGTATGTTGAACTAGACAAAATAGAGATAGGCCCATGGTATGACGCATATTCCTTCAATGCTGTTGAGGGCAATAGGTTTGGTTTAGAGTTGTATACTACTGATGAAGTGAGTAGATCGTTTATGCCTTCAGTTTTTCTAGCTTATGGAACCCTTGACAAGGAATTTAAATATGGTGCTGACATCACGTTTGTTCAGAGCAGAACTCCTTGGATAGAGTGGAATATTTCTCATCAAAAGGATATAGACCAACTTGGCATGATGGGATATTTTGATCAGGGTAACATATTTAATTCTGCTTTGAGTGTGAATGGAATCCAAAACCAACTCTCTATGGTTACCACAACTGAAGCAAGTTTTATGGGTGAATTTGGAAGTGGGTTCACGTCTCTAGTAGAACTAAGGCACAGAAAAGTAGATCCTAGGGGTGAGTTGCAGTTCCAAAACCCTGATGATCCAAGTGATGAAAACCCAGCGATTATAACAGCTGAATCAACTTTCCAACTTAGATACGCAAAAAACGAAAAATTCATCAGTGGTTCTACTGAGAGATATAGCATCGGAACAAGAGCTCCAATTTTCACTCTTACAACAACCCAAGGTTGGAAGGGTATTGCTGGTTCACAATACAGGTATGGAAGGTATACGTTTGGGATAGAGGGTGTGTTGAGAATGGGGCCACTAGGGAGAATTCGATACGATTCCGAATTGGGGACTTATTCTGGCGATGCACCATTCCCACTTTTAGAATTACCCCCTGCAAATGAAACTGTGCTTTCAATTCGCAATTCATTCAATCTCATGAATTACTTTGAGTTTGTTACTGACACTTGGGCTAGGGGTGTGCTTGAATGGAATGGTGAAGGAATGATTTTGGATAGAATCCCATTGATACGCAGATTGGAATTAAGAGAAATCATAGGTGTTAAAGGGGTATATGGACAATGGGATGATAGGCATGAAAGTATTTTAGAACTGCCTGAAGGAACCAAAGGATTGGACGGCTTCTACGGTGAGGCTGTTATTGGCTTAGGTAATATATTCCACTTCATACGCGTTGATTTCAACATGAAATTGGCACATAGATCAAGTGAAATGCGTGAAAATTGGGGTGTTAGAGTAGGAGTAGCGGTTGAGCTTTAATTTAGCAATCGGAATGAATATGTCTCCCTCAAATAGTGACTCATCCTTAAGAGCTGAAAACATCTCTAAATCTTATTCTGGAAGAGAGGTAGTTTCTGACGTTAACTTTTACGTAAACCCAGGAGAGGTTGTAGGTCTCTTAGGACCAAATGGTGCAGGTAAAACAACATCATTCTATGCTGTAGTAGGATTAGTCAACCCTGAACAAGGAAGGGTCTACCTTGGTGAAGAAGAACTTACTGATCAACCAATGTACATGAGGGCAAGAAAGGGAATTGGGTACTTGCCACAGGAAGCATCAGTTTTTAGAGCTCTTACGGTTGAAGATAACATAAGTGCTATTCTAGAGATGAGGGGGCTATCTAAAGAAGATCAAAAACTCAAACTTGAAGAATTAATTGAAGAATTCAAGTTGACAAAGGTTAGAAAAAGCATGGGAGCAGTTCTTTCAGGTGGAGAAAGAAGGAGAACAGAAATTGCTAGAGCTCTAGCATGCGAGCCAAATTTCATTCTATTAGATGAACCCTTTGCAGGTGTTGATCCAATTGCAGTAGAAGATATTCAGCGCATAGTATCTCAATTAAAAAATAAAGGGATAGGAGTTTTGATTACAGATCACAATGTGCAAGAAACTCTTCACATCACTGACAGAGCATATCTTTTGTTTGAAGGGAAAATTCTAAAAGAAGGAACTGCCGAAACACTTGCCTCAGACGAGCAAGTTAGGAGAGTATACTTAGGACGAAATTTCGAATTAAGAAAGTAACTACTTCCAAGAGGCAAGCATCTTACCGATGTATTTGCCTATTACATCAAACTCAAGATTTACTTTGTCTCCAATATTTAATTGATGCATAGTTGTCTCTTCCCATGTATATGGTATTAAAGCAACGCTGAACTTTCCATCAACACTTTCAACAACAGTTAGAGAAATTCCATTCACTGTAACTGACCCTTTTGGAACCGTCATCCACTCATTTGTAACTGGATGTTCAATTGTCAAAACGTGAGACCCATCTTGAGATTTTACATCAACTAGTTTACCAGTTGTGTCAACATGCCCTTGAACCATGTGGCCATCAAATCTGTCGCCCATCTTCATGCATCTTTCAAGATTGACATTATCACCTACACTCCAATCTCCAAGACTAGTCTTCTGCATAGTCTCATCTATTGCGGTTACAACATAGCATTCATTAGAACACTCTACAACAGTTAGACAAACGCCATCGTGTGCTAAGCTTTGGTCTATTTTAAGTTCAGAATTAAATGGACATGAAAGAGTGAAGTGGACATTAGTGCCCTCTTGTTCAATTTTCTCAACTCTTCCAGTTGCTTCAACTATACCTGTAAACATATTACTCGTCTATTGATCCATGTGAATCAAAAATGTGAATCTCACCCTTAAAACTCTCTGGCACAATACCCTCTAGTCTAATGGTGTTGACTATTACGTTGTAAAAGTAAACTCCATCCGACAATTGTTTGCCTGAAATAGCTTCTTTGCCATCCCAATTAATGTCAGGATTTGTTGTTCTAAACACTTCTATTCCCCACCTATCATAAATAACGAATTCAACAGAGTCAATGAATTTCCATGGTAAAGATTTAAATACGTCATTCAAATAATCATTATTTGGTGTAAAGACGTTTGGCACAAAATAATATGGACAATTATCTGCACAGATTATGTTAGAAAACTCACTCTCATTTCTTCTAAGTTCTCCATTTGGGCCCATAAGCAAGCTATCCAATGCAGTAACAGCAAAACAACCTGCAATAGTTCCCTCTATTCCATCCTCATTAAACGTAAAGGTTGAATCAAGTTCTATCCCCTCGACTAAATCAAATGTCACATAGGGCCTAAGTGTGTCGTAGAGTGTTGGAGCCCAATAAAGAACATAACCCATTACATCATCAGAACAATCGTGTGCTCCAAACCAGTTTAACAAATCCACCTGCTCTTCGCAATCTGCTTCAACATCTAGAATTGGAGGACAGGGTGGTGTATAATCATATGGCGTTCCACAACGTTCTTGGGATCTGTTTAATAATGGGTTTTCAATGAAATTGGAATCATACATCCCCTCAGTAATTACTCTGTAACAATAATTCTCATTGTTCACCAATCCAGAATCTATATACACATTATTTAAAGTTGTGTCATAAGGTGTGAAGTCCAATTCTCCTGGGGCCTTTCTTTCTATGTAATATTTATAGTTGAACCAAGGGACATTCGCATTTATTGAAAGGGTGAGACTGTTGTCGTTTGGCTCCAAGGTTAAAAATGGTGTGGAAGATGGAATGCTCGATCCAACCAGAGCAGGACCATCAACCGTGTTACACCAAGCTTCTACTTTATATGAGTTGGGCGATGGTAAGGTGTTTACATCTATGTCAACATATGAACTATCAGTAATGCCCGAAGCAATTTCCAAGGATGCACCTCTGAATAAAGTATAAGTGTATGGCAATGGGAATATCAACGTGTCCATTTCAGTTGGTGGAGACCAACTCACTACAACTTCTCCATTTGTATCTGTAATTGCCACATCAGAATGTGTCATCACTGGCACATCCTTTTTTATTGTAGCACAAATTTCTTCTGACGATAACGATTCTGCACCGTCTTCGAATCTCATTACAATTCTGTAACAATATGTTGCACCGTAAGAAAGAAGGTCATCATCAACATATGATGTGTTTGATAGGTTTGGCACACTAGCTATTAATTCATAACCAAGATCATCTGGCACTCCTGTTTCACATGTGCTCGGTTCCCAAGAGGCGCTTTGATGCTTTCTATAAATATCGTGATACCCATCCTCTATCTGCCATTCCTGTAAATCTTGAGCACACACTCCCCCCTCCCAGCTTAACAGAACAGTATTTCCTATAGGTTCAGCAATAACATTTTCTACTGCTGGAGCGACAATAGTAATGAATGCAGATTCTAAGTCTGTCAATTGGACTGAGCTAGCTTGATCTTTTGCTTTAAAAACCACTTGATATGGTGCAAGTCTTACTTCAGCACAAGTTGGAGCCCAAGCAAATTCACCAATACCTCCACCTAAGTTTGTGAAAATCGCTGGGTGTTCAACTGAACTCAATGCACCACCCAATGCATTAAGAGTAATATTATCACCATCTGGATCAATAGCATTTACATACCAAGTCAAAAAAGAACCTGCTACAATACATGTATCAGCAATAGGCTCTAATTCAGGAGGATGATTGTTACACATTTGGACATCAATCTGCATATCTCTTACAACTTCCCCTACTTTTCTCATTTCTCCATTGACCTCTCTAAACTCTTCTATCAATATGGCAATATTGTACTCACCTATTTCTTGTGGACTATCCCAAGTCACATCCCCAGTTTCTGAATCTATTTGAAATGTGTTGTTTTCACTTGGACCTATCTCATCAGGATAAACATAAGTTGGGATAGCTTCCCCATTAAATCCTCTACATGGAACGAGACTATAAACCAGTTCATCACCATCTGCATCATATGCTGCAGGATTGTGTTCCCAAATCCTATTTAAACATGCATTTTCAGTTGCTGGATTAAATAGTTCAACGCTGTTATTATGACCAGCTTCAGGGTCTATAATTAATAGTGATCTTATAGCGAATGGTGTATCTACAGAGCCAAACATATTAAGCACTCCTTCATTTCTGTTGGGGTCTATAACCCTCAGTTCAAACACCCCAGGACCACCATATGTATGAGTACCTCTGTATTTGTTGATTTTAATATCTCCAGGAATAATGACAGCATTTTCCCTATCTAAACTGTCTGCCTCATCACTATCACCCCAATGCAAATAAAGCATAGGTCTATCTGCAAGTGCAGACGCTTTAGTGTAAGTAGTAATCAAGACTTCATATGTTAATCCCTCAACATGAGAATAGGTGATTTCACCTGCTCTGTTATGCGTAGCATATATTGAAGTAGTGCATATAAACAGTGCTACCACCAGAAAAACTAACCTATTTAGCCGTCTATGCATTGTGGTCTAAGTTACATCACACACACTGCATTTAGGCACTACCTTTACACAACAAAATCAAATCATATGAGAGTAGGACTTACGACGGGTGATCCAAACGGCATAGGTGTAGAAACTATCCTGAAGACATTTCAAGATGATAGGATGTTGAATTTAATTACACCGATTCTCTATGCCTCTGAAAATTTGATTGAGCACAACATGAAGGTTCTTCAAATCGAAAACCTAAATGTAAATGTGATTGACTCGGTTGATAAAGCCAAAAAGGGCAAACTCAATGTTGTAAAATCCTGTTCTGAAGAATTCAAAGTAAACGAAGGCGAGCTTAGCTCAGAAGCTGGGACATACAGTTTCAACTCATTGAAAAATGCTGTTGAAGATCTTGCATCGACAAAATTCGATGTTCTTGTAACAGCTCCAATTAATAAGGATGCTATTACCCAAGCAGGTTTCAAGTTTCCAGGTCACACAGAATATCTGGCTGATTTTGCCAATGCAGACGATGTGTTGATGTTTCTAATAGGTGAAGGGCTTAGAATTGGTATCGTTACAGGGCATATTGCTTTAAAGGATGTTGCAACAAAACTGACAACAAGTGCAATTAGTTCTAAGCTAAAACTTATGTATGATTCCCTCTTAAAGGATTTTGGTTGTTCAACCCCTAAAATTGCAGTGCTAGGGCTCAATCCTCACGCTGGAGATAATGGGTTAATGGGCAATGAAGAGAAAAACGTCATTTCTCCAGCAATTAAAGAGGCTAATTCTAAAGGAATTAAGGCTTTTGGGCCATATGCTGCTGACGGATTTTTCGGATCTGGTGCTTATAAAAACTTTGACGGAGTACTAGCCATGTATCACGATCAAGGACTCGCTCCATTTAAGGCATTGAGTTTTGGAAGAGGAGTAAACTTTACGGCTGGTCTTCAGATAGTTAGAACTAGCCCTGATCACGGAACTGGATTTGATATCGCAGGCAAAAACGAAGCTTCAGCCGATTCGATAAGAGCAGCTATTTTTCTTGCCTCAGATGTTAGAAAAAATCGCCTTCAGCACCGCGAAATCACTAACAATCCGCTAAAAATCTCTCCTCCTAAGCGAGAATATCGAGATTCAAAGCGCTAATTAGTTAAAAATAAAGAGTATTCACTATCTTTGCCCTCCCGAAATTTGGAAGGAATGGATCCTCTAGCGTTTTACAAAATCCCCTTTATGGGCTTAAAAGCTGGGAAACACGAGTTTCAGATGGACGTGGATCAAGAGTTCTTTACACATTTCCCTGAATCAGAAATCGAAGACGCAAAGGGCGTTGTAGATGTAGTATTAGATTATTCTGAAACGAATATGGTACTCAAAATGAACATGAATCTGAACTGGAAAGTTCCTTGTGGCAGATGCTTAGAGGAATTGAATTACGATCTTCAACGAGAAGAGCAAATTGCTATTCAATACGGAGAAGAAACTGTAATTGGAGAAGATTTATGGACATTGGGTAAGAATGAGATTGAGTTAGATTTAGCCCAAACCGTTCTAGAAATGGCCCACCTTGCTAGACCTACGCACCAGGTACATGAAAACGAAAGTGATTGTGATCAAAAAATGCTAGGCTACTTCAGAACTGATAAAGAAGAAAGTGAAAGACCTATTGACCCTCGTTGGGACGCATTAAAGAATTTGTAAATACACCGTAATGGCACATCCTAAACACAGACAGAGTAAAACTCGTACTCGTAAACGTCGCACACACTACAAGGCTACTGCGCCTAACGTAAGTACTTGTCCTACTACTGGACAACCACATATGTTCCACCGTGCACACTGGCACGAGGGTAAGCTATACTACAAGGGTAAAGTGGTTATGGAAAGAGAGGAGGCTTAACTCCAACTCTTATTAAGATATTCAATTCAAGGGGAGCTTCCGCTCCCCTTTTTATATACGCTTTAGTTATCCACGTTTAAGTTTTTAAGACTAAACTCACAAGTGTAGTTGCTTTTCG
>PBNL01000035.1 GCA_002723115.1 Methanobacteriota archaeon
ATTAGCGATGGGAGAACGATTGAGGGAAAACTTGCGGAACTTGAGTGAAAAGCACGAGGTAATCGGAGATGTGCGAGGTGCTGGTCTATCATAACATCTCTACCAGAGTTGTTTTTAGGGAATGCGATAAAGTCTCTAATAGAATCAGACCCGCCAAACATTGAACAAAGTCTGTCAAAACCTAGAGCCAAACCACCGTGGGGCGGTGCACCATATTGGAAGGCGTCCATAAGGAAACCAAATTGTGCCTGAGCTTCTTCTGGTGTAAATCCTAGAAGGTCAAACATTCTTGATTGAAGTTCTCTATCGTGAATTCTGATTGAACCACCACCAATCTCAACTCCATTGATAACCATGTCGTATGCATTGGCTTTCGCCTTGCCAGGATCAGTGTCAATTAAAGCTAGTTGATCAGGTTTTGGTGATGTAAAAGGATGGTGCATTGCGTGATAACGCTCAGTGTCTTCGTCCCATTCTAGAAGAGGGAAGTCCATCACCCATAATGGCTTGAATACTTGTGGATCTCTTAGCCCAAGTTCAGACCCCATGTGAAGCCTTAATTCACCTAGTTGCTTTCTTGTTTTATCTAGTCCACCAGACAAGATTAGGATTAGGTCACCCTTTTCAGCGCCTGTCTTTTCAGCCCAAGCAGCTCTTGCATCCTCGTCAAAGAATTTGTCGACGCTACTCTTAGAAGTGCCGTCTTCGTTCAGTTTACAGAAAATAAGCCCCTTCGCCCCAATCTGTGGACGCTTCACCCAATCAGTTAATTTGTCTAATTGCTTTCGAGTGTATTCAGCTGCACCGGGCACTACAATTCCTAAAACAGATTCTGCCGAATCAAACACACCAAAACCTTTTCCTTGACATACATCACCCATGTCTATGAATTCCATACCAAACCTCGTGTCAGGCTTATCTGACCCGTACAATCTCATGGCATCGTCGTAATCCATTCTTGGGAAATCCTCAATCTCAACTTCTAGTACAACCTTGAATAGATGGCGAACCATCCCTTCAAATGTGTTGAGTATATCTTCTTGTTCTACAAACGCCATCTCACAGTCAATCTGTGTGAATTCAGGTTGTCTGTCAGCTCTTAGATCCTCGTCTCGAAAACATTTTACAATTTGATAGTAGCGATCAAAACCACTTACCATTAGAAGTTGCTTAAATGTTTGTGGACTTTGTGGAAGTGCATAGAATTGACCAGGGTTCATCCTGCTTGGAACAATAAAGTCACGAGCTCCCTCTGGAGTAGACTTTATTAAATAGAGAGTTTCAACATCGATGAATCCAATAGAGTCAAGATACTTTCTAGTCTCAATACCAACCCTGTGACGAAGCATAATGTTTTGTTGAACGGGGTTACGACGAAGATCGAGATAGCGGTATTGCATTCTCAAATCATCACCACCGTCAGTACTGTCTTCAATTGTAAATGGTGGAGTTTTACTAGCGTTAAGAACGTCGAGTGTCTTAACATCGATTTCAATGTCGCCAGTGGGATTGTTTGGGTTTTTATTTTCCCTTTCAACCACATCTCCTGTGATTTTAATTACAAACTCACGACCCAATTTTCTCGCTTGCGCACAAAGCTCAGTATCTGTATCCATATTAAATACAAGCTGTGTAATACCAAAACGGTCGCGCAGGTCTACAAAGGTCATACCTCCAAGGTCTCTAGTCTTCTGAACCCAACCTGACAGGGTAACATTAGTCTCCTTATTTTCTAGGTTTAGCTCTCCACATGTGTGTGATCTATGCATGGCGCAAAGTTAGAATTTATCTGCCGTAGATTCGCATTATGCAAAACCAGTTTAACAGCCCTGTAGATCGCCTCGAAAAGATGCGTGAAGATGCCCTTAAAGGAGGTGGTGAAAAACGCATTGAAGCCCAACATTCCAAGGGCAAACTAACTGCACGTGAGCGAATTAGCTTGTTGCTTGACCCTGGCACTTTTGAGGAGTTGGGGATGTTAGTGACGCATAGATCTACGAATTTTGGATTAGATAAACAGAAATTTTTGGGCGACGGTGTTGTAACTGGCTATGGAAAAGTGAACGGAAGACTGGTTTATGTCTTCTCTCAGGACTTTACGGTTTTAGGTGGATCACTAGCTGAAGCACATGCTGAAAAGATCTGTAAAATAATGGAACTTGCTCTAGAAAACGGGGCCCCTGTCGTAGGTCTAAACGATTCGGGAGGCGCTAGAATTCAGGAAGGTGTAGTCAGTCTTGGCGGTTATGCAGACATTTTCTATCGCAATGTTCAAGCTAGTGGAGTTGTACCACAACTTTCTTTAATAATGGGCCCTTGTGCAGGCGGAGCTGTTTATTCACCAGCACTTACTGACTTTACATTTATGGTAGAAGGGTCATCATACATGTTTGTTACAGGACCCAACGTAGTTAAAACAGTTACCCATGAAGAAGTTACTTCTGAGGAACTTGGCGGAGCCAAAACTCACGCAACTAAATCAGGTGTTACTCACTTTACAGCACCTCACGAAGCTGCAGCAATAGAGCAAGCCAAAACTATACTAGGATTTCTTCCACAAAATTGCGAAGAAGACCCAATTGCTTTAGACTACACTTTTGGTGATGAAAAACGTCCAAAGCTCGACGACCTTATTCCAGAAAATGCTCAACAACCATATGACATAAGGGAGGCTATTTCAGAGATTGTTGATTCTGACACATTCTTTGAAGTCCAAAAAGATTACGCTGAAAATATTGTTGTAGGATATGCAAGATTAGCTGGGAAATCGGTAGGGGTAGTTGCTAATCAGCCAGCCTTCCTTGCAGGGGTGCTTGATATACATGCGTCGATTAAGGCCGCAAGATTTGTTAGAACATGTGACGCGTTTAATGTTCCTTTATTAGTCCTTGAAGACGTTCCAGGATTCCTTCCGGGAACTGATCAAGAATGGAATGGAATTATTACTCATGGTGCTAAACTTTTATTTGCTTTTTCTGAAGCTACAGTACCAAGAGTTACAGTAATTACTCGTAAAGCATATGGAGGAGCATATGATGTTATGAATAGTCGTAATATCGGTGCGGACATGGTTTACAGTTGGCCAACGGCAGAGATTGCAGTTATGGGTGCCAAGGGCGCAGCAGAGATTATTTTCAGAAAGGAGATAAAGGACGCATCTGATCCAGCTGCTAAACTTGCAGAAAAGGAGGCAGAATATGCAGAGCTATTTGCACACCCCTACAACGCAGCTTCTAGAGGATATGTTGACGAGGTAATTAACCCAAGAGATACAAGGGAAAAGCTGATAAAAGCATTTGATATGCTCAAGAACAAGGTGAGGAATAATCCACGCAAGAAGCATGGCAACTTGCCACTCTAAAGTTCTTACTTTACTCTCTTAATGGAGCAACCGTGAGGTGCTGTTGAATTTTTGCGAACTCTTTTGCCAGCTGCGTGACGCTCAATTGCGTTTATTAAATAGTGCTCTTCAACATCTTCAGCGCTATCAACATTATCATCAATCGCACCTTTATAGATTAAGTCTAGCTCTCCATCGAAAAGGAAAACATGAGGGGTGGTTTTAGCTCCAAAACCATTTGCTAATTTACTTTCTTCATCGACCACATAAGGAGCAGCATACTCCATGTCGCGGGCGCGATTTTTCATAGCACTAATATTATCATCTCCAGACCTCTTTGCTGAATTTGAGTTTACTAAAATGCTACCAATACCATAAGAACCTGCAAGTTCTATAATGCTATTATACCGTCCTTCCCAGCCCTCAACTTTATTGCCTCTACCAACTACAAAAGGACAAGAGTTGCAAGTAAAAATCACAAGAGCTCCATTTTCTCCTGCAATAGATTCTATTGATTTAGTTGCACCATCAACGTTCCTCATCTCATAGGTTTGGAACGGAACGCTATCTCCTATTTCTATAGTTGGAAATTGTGCTGAAGCTGTAGTAACAGCAAATAGCGCTAGAAGAGATAAAGCAAAAGTTTTCATGGTTTATTTAATTAATAGAGCATCACCGTAAACGTAGAATCGGTATCCCTCTTTAATCGCTTCATTATATGCATCCATGATAAGCTCATGTCCTGCGAAAGCAGATTGAAGCATAAGAAGTGTAGATTGAGGAGTATGGAAATTTGTTAGAAGGCTATCTGCCACTCTAAAATCGTACTTAGGGAAGATGAACTTATTTGTCCAACCTGTGAATGGCTTTAAAGTATGAGTTGTACTTACAGATGTTTCCATTGCACGCATAGCAGTTGTACCAATAGCACAGATTCTCTTTTCTTCAACCTTAGCTCTATTAACCCTATCTACACATGATTTCGGAATGATTAATTGCTCGCTATCAACCTTGTGCTTTGTAATGTCTTCAACCACAACTTCACGGAAAGTTCCAAGACCAATGTGAAGAGTAAGGAAACTCATATCAATTCCTTTGATCTCTAATCGCTTTAAAACTTGCTTTGAAAAGTGAAGACCAGCGGCCGGAGCTCCAACAGCGCCCTCAACACTTCCGTAAATAGTTTGGAAGCGTTCAGCATCGATATCTTCTGTTCCTCTGTCAAGGTAACGTGGCAAAGGAATCTCACCTAACTCAGAAATCTTCTTTAAGAACTCGCTCTTAGTTCCTTCAAAAAGGAATCTAAGCGTACGTCCCCTAGATGTAGTATTGTCGATTACTTCTGCAACTAGCTCGTCGTTTTCTCCGAAGTATAATTTATTGCCAATTCTAATCTTACGAGCAGGATCAACTAAGACGTCCCAAAGCATGCTTTCTTCATTTAGTTCGCGAAGAAGGAATACTTCAATTACAGCACCCGTCTTTTCCTTATTTCCGTATAAACGAGCTGGAAATACTTTAGTGTTGTTTGCAACGAACACGTCGCCTTCGTCAAATATATCGAGGATGTCCTTAAACATCTTATGCTCGAATTTCCCCGTTTTTCTATCGACAACCATCATTCTGGCATCATCGCGATTATCAAGCGGGTATCTCGCAATTTGTTCTTCCGGAAGGTCGAACTTAAAGTGCGATAATTTCATTCTTTGAGCAGACATATATGTGCAGTTTTTAGGGTGCGAAATTTGAGCGTGCGAAACTAATTAAAAACACCATGTAAGTCAAGTACTTTGGGCGTTAAAATTCAGTCTATGCTAAAGACTTGACAGAAGAGATAAATTCCTGTAAATCAAAGGCGTTTTCTACTTTGAAATTTCCACTTTGAGTACGCCTTAATTCTGTTAGTGTTCCGCCTACCCCTAATGCCTTCCCAAGGTCTCTTGCTAATGCCCTAATGTATGTTCCCTTAGAACATTTAATTTCAAACTTTACATCAATAACAGGATGCCCCTCGACATTTGCACTTTCAATCTTAGGTGTATTGAAACTGAATACCTGAACAGCCTTAGGGGTTAAATTAATTTTCACCCCCTTTCTTGCGGCATTGTATGCGACAACTCCATCTACCTTTTTTGCACTGAATTGAGGAGGCATTTGATTGAGATCTCCCGTAAGAGCTAAAGCTGCTTTTGAAATTGAATCAAGTGTTAGTTTTTCGATTTCCACTGTATCGCCCCAGCTATCAATTTCAGTTTCAGCATCGAAAGACGGAGTTGTTACACCAAGACGTATAGTGCCTGTATATGTCTTTTCTTCAGCCTGTAGTGCTTCAATTGTTTTGGTCTTTCTACCTGTGCATAGAATAAGCACACCTGTAGCTAATGGATCCAAGGTTCCAGCATGACCCACCTTTACTTTCCGCAGGCCAAACACATTTTTAAATGTATACCTCACCTTATTCACCACATCAAAACTCGTCCAGGTTAGAGGCTTGTCAAAAACGAGCACCTGCCCATCCAAAACTTCTTCTGATGTTGAAAAGGGTAGGGGCCTATGCATTTTGTTTTTCATTTGAGGCTGATCTACCACTTGTCATTTCTGTTGCATCAGATGCGGTCATGCCAGCCATATCTTCAAATATACCCAGAGCGTGTTTTACAGATTGAACACCTGTAATTTTTAATCTCAAGGCTCCATTTCGCTGATACATACTTGTATCCTTTGTGTTTTCTTTCAAATAATTTAAAACACGCGCAAACATTGGCCCTTGGAAATATGGACTATCCTCTTCAGAAACGAAAGATGCAATAAGTACTTCACTTTTTAAAATCACTTTTTCCATCCCAAGCACTCTTGATAACCACCTTAATCTAATAGTTTGAAGAAGCTCTTCCGTTTCTTTTGGCACTAGACCAAACCTATCCTCAAGCATAACCTTAAACCCTTCAAGCTCACTCTCTGAGTCAATTCCATCGAGCTTGCGATAAAGAGCAATTCTCTCGGGTATATCGCTTACGTATGAGTCTGGAATCAGTAGAGTAAGGTCAGTTTCGAGAACAGTCTCTTCGACGTAATTCCCGGTTTGGCGTCTCTCCTCTTCAAAGAATTCTTTAAACTGATCCTCCTTCAATTCCTTTACAGCGTCAGCAAGAATTCTCTGATACATTTCAAATCCAATATCAGAAATAAATCCACTTTGCTCAGCACCAAGTAAATCACCAGCACCTCTTATATCCAAGTCCCTCATAGCAATCTGCACGCCACTTCCAAGATCACTAAACTGCTCAAGTGCCTGCAATCTTTTCCTAGATTCTGAAGGCAGCGCACTCAAAGGTGGAGCCATCAAATAACAAAACGCCTTTCTATTTGAACGGCCAACACGACCCCTCAATTGATGCAAGTCGCTTAGTCCAAACTTTTGGGCCTCATTAATCAAAATCGTATTTGCGTTACTAATATCAATACCACTTTCAATGATAGTAGTTGCAACTAGAACGTCGTATCCACCTTCAATAAACTTAGCCATAACTTCTTCTAGCTCTTTGCCTTCCATTTGGCCATGGCCGATCCCAATCCTCACATCTGGACACAACCTTTGTAACATACCAGCAACATCCTTTATGTTTCCAACTCTATTGTGCACGAAGTACACTTGTCCACCACGACTCACTTCATATGTAATAGCATCTCGTATAGTCTCTTCACTAAAACCAGTCAAAATTGTTTCGACGGGATGCCTATTAGGAGGAGGAGTTCGAATAATACTGAGATCCCTAGCACCCATAAGTGAGAATTGAAGCGTCCTAGGTATAGGAGTTGCTGTTAGAGTCAATGTGTCGACATTTTCTTTAAGAGTCTTTAATTTATCCTTGACACCAACGCCGAATTTTTGTTCTTCATCAATAATAAGTAAGCCCAAATCCTTAAACTTCACCCTCTTACCAACCAGGGCATGAGTGCCCACGAGTATGTCGACCTCACCAGATTCTACTCGATTTAAAGTTTCAGTTAATTTTTTACCAGTCTTGAATCTATTGATGTAATCTACAGTAACAGGAAAATCTTTTAATCTTCTAGAAAAACTCCTAGAATGCTGCATGCTTAAAATGGTAGTTGGCACAAGAACAGCTACCTGTTTTCCATCAGTAGCAGCTTTAAAGGCAGCCCTTATAGCAATTTCAGTTTTGCCAAATCCAACGTCGCCACATATAAGCCTGTCCATTGGCATTGATCTCTCCATGTCCTCCTTAACTGATTTTGTCGCTTCGTGCTGATCAGGAGTGTCGTCAAACATAAAACTAGCTTCCAACTCGTGCTGCAGATAGCTGTCAGGAGTGTAGGCAAAACCCTCAGACGCCTTTCTCTTAGCATATAGTTTCAGTAAGTCGTATGCAATTTGCTTGACTCTGGATTTTGTTTTGGCTTTAGTCTTAGCCCATGTAGCAGTTCCTAGTTTGTTAACCTTGGGATGCGTCCCCTCTTTAGAAGTGAATTTAGAAATTCTGTGTAATGAGTGAATGCTTACATAAAGAACATCACCACCCTTATACGAAAGACGAATTGCCTCTTGCTCTTTTCCGTTTACTTCAATTTTATGAAGTCCAGAAAACTGCCCTATACCGTGATCAATATGAACTACAAAGTCACCAACCTCAAGAGCCATTAGCTCTTTGATTGTTAGTGCTTCCTTGCTCTTTTTATAACCCTCTTTAAGTCGGAACCTGTGATATCTATCGAAGAGTTGGTGGTCTGTATAAACTAAGATTTTTAATGCTTTGTCTACAAAACCCTCACTTAACTCCATAGCTATAGGATTGTATGGAGCGTCATCTTCTCTATCAGTAAAAATATCATGAAGGCGTTCTAACTGAGTTGCCTGTCCGGACACGATAACATTCACATACCCATTTCTACCATTAGCTATAAGGTTCGAAGAAATCATGTCAAAATTCTTATTGAACGCTGGTTGCTCAGTCATTTCATAGTCTAAAGTCAACCTGTCTGGGAAAGTCGTTCCTCCCCCAAATTCCACAACTCGGAATTCATCAATCATAGATTTGAACACACCCGGATCTAAGTACAATTCTTCGGGAGGAGTATATTCGAGCTCTCCATCAAGCCTTTCGTAATGTGCTCTTGCTTTTTCTAATTCTGATTCTAATCCTTTTTCACAACGAACAACGTCGTTCATCCAAATCACAGTGTCTTGAGGTATGAAGCTGAAAAAGCTTTCCTTAGACTCGTGAAGCATTTTCTTATCAACGTTTGGAACTACTGTAGCCCTTGTAAGTTTTCCAACACTTAATTGACTTACGGGATCAAATTTCCTTATTGAATCAATCTCTTCACCAAAAAATTCTATCCTATAAGGGTAATCTAGGGAGTAGCTAAAAACATCTACGATTCCGCCTCTCATGGCATATTGACCAGGCTCGTATACGAAGTCTACTTTTTCGAATCCGTATTCCATTAATACTTCATCGATGAAATCTAGAGGGTAGTTCTCACCTAATGCCAAGGTGAATGTTTGTGAACTTAGTTTTTTCTTAGTTACAACTAATTCTGATAAAGCTCCAGGGTAGCTAACGATTAAACAACCCTCACGGCCACCATTGATTTCGTTTAGTACTTGAGCTCTCATGCCAATATTGGCATTTTCAATTACTTCTTCTTGATAGGGAACTCTCGCAGATCTTGGAAATAGAAATACAGGACGAGGGTTTTTACTCAGAATTTGTTCGACGTCATTCATAAAATATGCAGCCGACTCTTTATCCTCTAAAACAAAAAGGTGGTGCCTAGGTTTAACACCAGATTCTACCTCTCTTTCTAAAATTCCACATATACTTAGGGGTAGTGCAGAGCCTACGACATTGCGTAATTCAACCTTTGTCCCTTCGTTTTCAAGAGAGTTGAGAACCGTGGTTGCTCTATTATCGCGTCTATAAAATTCTAATAGATCGTCTGGGCGCATCTATTGTCTATGATGAAAGGCATTCTTGCATAGCCTCAACGAGGTTTTTGCTGCCAACGTAATAGGGTATTCTTTGATGTAACTCCGTGGGTTGTACGTCTAAGATTCGGCCGTTATCGTGAATTGCAATTCCTCCTGCCTGTTCTGCGATAAATGAAGGTGGAGAACATTCGTAAAGCAATCTGAGTTTGCCGTTGGGTTTATTCGAAAGTGAAGGGTAGATATAGATTCCACCGTGTATTAGATTTCTATGGAAATCAGCTACTAGTGATCCGATATATCTAGCTCTATAGTTCAAGCTGTTGTCTTCGTGACAGCGTTGAACGAATTTTTTTGTTGGCTCAGTACAAGTGTCAAGTAATGCACCATTTACAGAATAAGTA
The DNA here is from genome assembly GCA_002723115.1 of Methanobacteriota archaeon. Lineage (GTDB taxonomy): Bacteria > Bacteroidota > Bacteroidia > Flavobacteriales_D > Sanyastnellaceae > UBA974. The sequence continues at coordinate 9,698 of PBNL01000035.1, forward strand.
GATCCTACTTCTGGGAATTCCATTTGAGGGTGAGACAGGAAAAACTCACCTACGGCAGGATCTAGAGTAAATCCATTTACTCCAGTGCCAGTTGTGTAAACCAGCATAGTAGATGATCCGTAAAGCACGTAGCCTGCTGCGATTTGCTCGGTACCTTTTTGTAAAAAATCAGCTTCGCTGATAGGCTCTCCAACAGGAGTTACTCGTCGATAAATACTGAAAATGGTTCCGATACTTACATTAACATCAATGTTAGATGAACCATCTAATGGATCAATCAAAACAATGTATTTACCATTACGTGCTTCGTCGCCACAAATAAATGCCTCCTCCTGTTCCTCGGATCCTATTCCAGCAACAGACTTACCAGCTGACAATATTCTCATGAATGTGTCATCTGCTATTACGTCAAGTTTTTGCTGAGATTCATCTTGAACATTTGTTGACCCAGCATCACCTAGTATTCCAGCAAGACCAGCTCTATTAACCTGATGGCTAACGATTTTCGACGCAACAGAAATATCTGTTAGAAGCCTTGTTAGCTGCCCTGATACAAACGGGAATGCAGATTGCCCATCCATAATGAATTCGCCTAGAGTTTTGGTCTTACTCATGCTGCAAAGGTAAGTCTAGTGCGATGGCTAAAGTGTGAAATTCTACAATGCTTAATTGCTCTGCTCTTTTTGAAGCAAATTCCTCTGGAATACTTTCCTTGGCAAATCCAGCACTACTTAGAGAATTCCTCAAAGTTTTTCTACGCTGATTGAAAGCGCCTTTTACCACTCTCTTGAAATGAGAGAAGCTACAACCTATGTCTATCGTTTCATTTCTGAGTAAGCGGATAACACCACTTTTCACTTTTGGTGGAGGATCAAATGCCTCTTCATCAACTGTGAATAGATATTCTATGTCGTAATAAGATTGAAGCAGTACACTGAGTATCCCATAGGTTTTACTTCCGGGGCCTTCTGCTACTCTTTCTGCAACTTCCTTTTGAAACATCCCCACTACTTCAGGGATTCTATCCCTATGTTCTAAAACCCAAAAAAGGATTTGAGATGATATGTTATAGGGGAAATTTCCTGCCACAATAAATGGAACTCCATTTGGAAATGCGAGATCTGGATTCCACCTCAATAAATCCACACCAAACACTTTTTCAGATGGCAAGATTTCTTCAGTAATTAAGTAAACTACACTCTCTTCGTCTAGTTCGACAACGTGAAGATCTAAATCCCCTCGAGCAATGAGAGGTTTAGTAAGGGCACCCGTTCCAGGGCCAACTTCAAGTACTGTATTACAACTTTTGTGACAAGTGATTGATTCGGCAATACGAACAGCTATACCTGGCCCCGTAAGGAAGTGTTGGCCTAGATGTTTTTTTGCCCTTATATCCATTATGCCTTTCCTTCAGAAATAATTGGCAAAACTGTTCTGAACGCAGCTGCTTTTGAGCCCCACTTATCTATGAATTCTTTTTGTAGAGCTGGAGCACATTCTTTTTGGTATTTATTAAACGCCTCTACAGAATGAGCTACATATTGTACAGCAAAGGTTAGCCCACCTTGTTCGTCTCCCTCAACACGGCATAATTTAAAATCTCTAAAGTGACCAGTATCCAATACTGCGGGAATGTGATCCTTGTGCATGTAATCTACCCACTCTTTTGCAAGTGAAGCATCTACGCTTACGGTTATGTTATACAGTACCATTTTATTCTTCTAATTCTCCAGTCAATTCTCTATATCTCTTTCTCGCTTCTATAGTATAAAGTGAACCTGAAAAATCAAAAAGAAGTTTAGAGTATAGTTCCTCTGCCTTTTCATAGTCCTCTAAGATTTCATCATAGATAGTAGCAAGGTTGTATAACGCATCATCACCAGTGATGTCATCAAAATGTAATTCTACAACTTCGTTGTAAAAATCAATAGCTGTTTCTAAATCCCCCTCTTGCATTGATAGATCACCAAGCAGATATAAAATTTCATCCTCTAGAGCATGACCAGGGTACGTCGTTGTCAATGAATCTAGCGTGAGCCTCGCGTCATCAAATCTTCTTTGCATAATTAGAAGATCTGCTCTTGCGTACATCTCCATAGGCTCAAAGATGGTGTCTAGGTTAAAGTTGTCAGTAATTAGAAGACTTAAGTCTATTGCATCGTTAGAAATGAGTTTCGAAGTTGAAGCCTTGAGTGCATCAAGTTGTGTTTGTGCCCAGGAAAAATCACCTGTAAAATAGCTAATTCTTGCGTTTCTAAATTTAGCTTCATGACCTAGCGGATCGTCTTTAAAGTCGAGGACTATTTGAGAAAAAATCAATGAAGCATCCCAAACCAAATCAGCAAACACATACACATCTCCCAATTCTAATTTACACACGGCCTCGACTCTTTCATTGAGGTTTGGCATTTCTAATACGGACTCCAAATTATCCATAGCCTCCTCAGATCTGTCCAGGAAAAATGCAAGTAGGTGCGCATGATCCTTAGCCATAATTGCTGTCTCTGGCTTAACCCCCAAGTCATTCAAGCTCGCGGAATAATCCGTCTCTAGTTTTTCTAATTCCTTGTGATCTAATGGCACTTCTTTTTTCAAAGACTCAAATCTTATTTGAAGAATTTCATTTCTAGCAGTGTAGAAATAAGGGTTACGAGGCCCCATTCCTGCAACATATTCGAAGCACTCTCTCGCAGTTTCCAAATCATCATTTGATGCAGCGGTATTTCCAAGTTCGATTAACCCAACCCCTCTTTCACCCAGCCTTACGTCTAGCGATTTGGCATGTATAAACGCCGAAGAGAAATCCTTTTCCTGTGTAAAAAACCAAACTAGCATTCTAGGATACACCTCATCCTCCGGATATTTCTTTGCTGCTTTCAACAACTCCCCCCTAACCATTTTCACAATTGAACGATCAGTTTGCAACCTCAAATTCCTGTTCATAGTCGTCTGAATAGTATTGAGAAAAGTAGGTTTTGTATGCAACAACTCCATAAAGCTCTCCACCATACCTGCATAATCACCCATCATCCCTTTAAGGTTTGCGAGCTCATAATTAAAATCATCCGTCCCCAGTTCGATGGCTTTCATATATGTGTCATATGCAAGGTCCAATTCGTCTAAAGCAATAAATGCATTCGCCAATCTTATAGCGTGACTTTTTCCTGGTTGCATAATGGCAAGTGCATCATCAAAAGCATCCAGAGCCTTGTCTTTCATGTCAAACCTCATGTAAAGAGCACCAAGGTCTACATAAGCTGTGGACTTACTGTTTTTGTGCCTTCGCTTCAACCTGCCCTTGACAAGCTTTTCAGCGTCATAGAAATTATCCATGGCGAGCAGAGACTCGTAGTACATCTGATAAACCTTGTTGGTTTTATTCTTTTTGTAGATGTCCCCGAGATACAGGAGTGCTTGCTCATAGCTACCGTTGTTGTAGTAGTATTCAGCGAGTTCTAAATCTGTTTGGCCTGAAGCGCTTTGAGAAAAACTAAGCAATAGAAATAGGATGAACCCACTCCCCCAAATTTTTCTTCCCAGCCCCATTATTCTTCTGCTATTGATCTAGCCCAAATCCCTTTCTTAGCCGTCAACAAACTGTCGATTAAAGCCCAATATTCGTTGTCAGTTTCAAGGCCCAATCTAAAGAGCCTCTCAGTTTCGAGATACACCTCTTCTAATTTAGCTACTGCTTCAATTTCTCTTGCTGCGTTTATTGAGATATACTCTTCATTTATTGTGTCGCCCTTTGCATCAATAGATGCTCCAGAAGAGATGATCCCCAATAAACCATTAATTTGATTAGCACATCTGCCACACTCACTATTAAGGCCGTTTATCCTTTGTGGGGCGTCTTTTAAATAACGACTAGCTTCTGACAGCTTGCTAATAGTTGGAGCGTCAGATCTTACAAATTCAACTGACGCCTCAACGCCTAACCACCTTACATCTTCTTTTGCTGCGTTTAATCTCTCTCTTACTGATAAAATAGAATCCGCAGGAAACTCAGAAACTAGTTTTGCAATGCTGTTTGATTTTGCAAGAGCTTCTTCTAGAGGCCCCTTAGAAGGATTTTCAAAAGAACACCCAATGAGTATGATCGATGCTATGATAAAGATGCAGTATCTCATTTTAGATCCTTTCAAAACCAACAAATGGCACTAGTGTTTTAGGTATAATAACGTCACCATCTTGCTGATGATTCTCAAGAAGTGAAGCAACAATTCTAGGAAGTGCTAAGGCCGATCCATTTAGTGTGTGAACTAATTTGTTCTTTCCTTCGCCATCCTTGTAACGACACTTTAATCTGTTTGCTTGGAATGTTTCAAAATTTGAAACTGAGCTCACTTCTAGCCAACGTCCTTGAGCGGCACTCCAAACTTCAAAGTCATATGTTATGGCTGCAGTAAAACCCATGTCGCCAGCACATAGACGTAGAATTCTATAAGGAAGCTCTAGGCCTTCTAATAGTCCTTTTACATGGGTAACCATTCCGTCTAATGCATCATCAGAATTGCCTGGATCTGAAATTTGGACGATTTCTACTTTATCAAATTGATGTAATCTATTAAGACCTCTAACATCCTTACCATAAGATCCAGCCTCACGTCTAAAGCAAGGAGTGTAACCACAAATCTTAACAGGGAGCTCAGAAGAATTCAATAGTGTGTCGCGGAAGATATTTGTTAAAGGCACCTCTGCAGTTGGAATCATATAAAGATCATCACTTTGCATATGGTACATCTGTCCTTCCTTGTCAGGAAGTTGCCCTGTACCAAATCCACTATCAGAGTTTATCATATGAGGAGGGATGTACTCAGTATACCCAGCCTCATCGGCTTTTTCTAAGAAGTATCTAATTAGACCTCTCTGAAGTTTTGCTCCCTTGCCTTTATAGAATGGGAAGCCAGCTCCAGTGACTTTAGCTCCTAGGTCAAAATCAATTATATCTTTTTCCTTAGCTAGATCCCAGTGAGGCATACACGTATCACTAAGGTCTATCTGTTCACCATGAGTGCTGATCACTTCATTATCATCTTCAGATTTTCCGGCAGCAACTAATTCGGAAGGGGTATTGGGGATTGTATAAAGAATTTCATTCATAGAGTTCTCATGACCCTGCATCTGCTCGCGTAGATCTGAAGATTTTTGCTTGAGACCAGAAGTTTCAGCTTTAACTCCTTCTGCTTCTTCTCGCTTGCCAGCTTTCATCAACTCTCCAATCTGACGGCTTAGAGTGTTTGATTGAGCAAGTGTGTCATCTAACTCCTTTTGAAGAGCACGCCTTTCTTGATCAAGTGTTATAACCTTGTCAATAGATTCAGTTACATCGAGACCTCTCTTTGAAAGCGCATTGATTATTTGATCGCGCTCTTCTCTTATTTGTGTCAGTGTTAGCATTTGATTTGGTGAATTTCGGGTGAATTGCTTTAAAACCCCACCTTATTGAAAACAAAAACTCCCGCCCCGAAGGGGACGGGAGTCCAAATTCGTTAGTCTTTAGATCTTACGCCTCGCCTCCAGCGAATGGGACAACGCTAACGTAGGATCTGTTGTTGCGTTTCTTGCGGAACTCAACAACACCGTCAGTCAATGCGTAAAGAGTGTGATCTTTACCAATGCCAACGTTTGTACCTGGGTGGTGAGCAGTACCTCTCTGGCGAACAATAATGTTTCCAGCAAGACAAGCTTGACCACCGAATATCTTTACTCCTAATCGTTTCGAGTGTGACTCACGTCCGTTCTTTGAACTACCTACACCTTTTTTATGTGCCATGATCTAAGGG
>PBNL01000036.1 GCA_002723115.1 Methanobacteriota archaeon
CCCCGATTCGGGATGTAGCTCAGTTGGTAGAGTACGCGTCTGGGGGACGTGTGGTCGCTGGTTCAAGTCCAGTCATCCCGACAATGAAAAAGAGGGGGTAATGCCCCTCTTTTTATTAAGTTTGTGCTGACTTTTTTTATTGCATATGAAATTAAGTACCACGTTTATAAAGATAGATTTTTGCAAGAGGCTAGTATTTATCATCTTTATGGGACTTATTGCGATCAGTTTTTTTTCTAAAAATGTTCTGTCCGACTATAGTGGTGATAATCCAGTAGAAATGGTTGAGTTAATGGAAAACGGAGGAGAAGAAAATGAGTCAGAAAGGGAAGAGGCAAAGGAAGAAATTGACGATTACACAAATTTTGTTCTATATATCACTTCAACAGTTAAAGTAAAAACTGAATACACAGGTGATAAGGTTATTTGGAATAATTGGCACAGTGAAATATTGACTCCCCCTCCTGAGAGAGTGTGAAAGGGGAGCTTTGCCTAGGGGCTCGTAAAGGAAACTAGGTATACTATTTCAATCGCCAGCAATAGCTGGCAACAATTTCAAATATCATGAGCTCAAATAAAAATCTTGGGATCTTTAATAATTTATCAAACGACATTCCTGCAAGTATAGTCGTATTTCTAGTTGCGGTACCTCTTTGTTTAGGTATTGCTCTTGCATCACTTCCACCAGAATACATTGGACCGTTCTTATTTTCAGGTGTTATCGCCGGTATCATTGGTGGTATCATAGTTGGGTCAATAAGTGGGTCGCCTCTAGGTGTTAGTGGACCAGCAGCTGGATTAGCTGTAATTGTTTTTTCTGCTATAGAAGATTTAGGTGCTTTTGAAACCTTCCTTTTAGCTGTATTTATTGCAGGGATTCTGCAAATATTACTGGGCTTTATCAGAGCTGGAGTCATAGGTCTTTACTTCCCTTCCTCTGTGATAAAGGGTATGCTTGCCGGTATAGGTATTATTATCATTAAAAAAGAAATACCATACGCTTTAGGCTCTTCAAACACTGATACATTTGCTGAAATGTTTGATTCATTAAGCAATGGAGCAACTCTAATCACGATAGTATCACTTGCTATTCTCATACTTTGGGAGCAGCCATTTATGAAAAAGATTAGCATCTTTAAGATTATTCAGGGTCCGTTAGTCGTTGTACTGACTGGTATAGGTCTAGGCGCATACTTTGCTTCAATCGATAGTTTAGCATTAGGTGAAGGGACTTTTGTTGCAATACCTGTCCTAGAATCGTTCAGTGAGATTAAAACACTTTTCACGATGCCTGATTTTTCTCAGTTTGGTAATACTCAGGTTTATGTTGTGGCAGTAACAATTGCTATCGTAGCTAGTTTAGAAACTTTGTTATGTGTTGAAGCTACTGATAAGCTTGATCCTCATAAGAGAATTACTCCAACAAATAGAGAGCTTGTAGCTCAAGGAGCAGGTAATATGGTTTCAGGTTTAATCGGTGGTCTTCCAATTACTCAAGTTATTGTTAGAAGTTCTGCTAATATTCAATCGGGGGGTCAAACAAAGATGGCTGCCATCATTCATGGTGTTCTACTTTTAGCATGTGCGCTTCTTATTCCTAGCTGCCTTAACATGGTGCCACTAGCCAGTTTAGCAGCAATTCTATTTGTAGTTGGGTATAAGCTTGCAAAACCAAGTCTTTTTGCTTCTATGTACTCTAAGGGTATGCAGATGTTTGTTCCATTTGTTGTAACAATACTGGGAATTGTCTTTACAGATCTTCTAGTTGGAATTGGAATGGGAATGGTGGTTGCTATTGTAATGTCAAAATGGGGTAATTTCTCTAAGCCTTTCACTATTGAAAAAGTTTCTGGAAATATTAAAATTAGCCTCTCTGAAAATGTGACATTTGCTAATAAAGCTGGTATCCAAAAAGTACTTAACGAAGCTGTTCCTAATTCTACAGTAACAGTAGATGGAAGTGCTTCTAAAAACGTTCACCCTGACGTAATTGAAATAATTGATGACTATAAATCTAAAGCACTAGATAAGGGTGTGAAGGTTGAATTAGTCAATTTGAAAGTTTAGATACTGGCATTAATGGACTACGAATTCGAGCGAGATTGGAATAAGCTGATGAAGCTGTTGATGGATAGGTTTGGCGAGCAGCCAGATATCACTTCAGCAATTTTTTCAGTTGGACTCCAAGAGGCTGGATTCGGAAGTAGAGATTACAAGAAGGACGATAAAATGAACCTAATGCATGTAGGAGTGTGTACGCTCTTAGAGCCATTAGGATATTATAAGAGTATAGGTCACGACGAGGATGGTTGGCCTCATTTCGAGAGGCTAAAAGAATTGCCAAATCTGAATCCTGAAGATCAAGAGTTAATGATGAGGAGGCAATTAATAGACTACTTCTCCTCTTGGATTATCAATGAAGGATAAAAAAAGCCCGGTCTGAATAAACAGCCGGGCTTTTTATTTATGTCTTTAAACTTTACTGAACGATTACAGTTTCAGAGTTTGTTTCCATTTCTTCGATCTTAATTAGACCTGATCCTGTAAGTGCTCCTTTTGTCACTTCTATGTCAAGTACTGCAAAGCCAGCCTGGCCTCCAACATACCAATCAGAAAAATTAAAGCTTACGAATCCTTCGTCAGAGGTTACTTGTGTAGTGTCAAATCTAGGTTCACCAACGAAGTCTTCGTCTAGTGATCCAAGAGCAAAAAGTCTTACTTCAGCTTCATCTACAGGGATTTCCTCACCAACTGCATCGATTCTAACAACGGTAATATTTGCGATAGTTTCTTCAACTTCGTAGCAACTTGATGCAAAAATTGCAATTACTGAAAGAGTGAGTACAGGAAAAAAGCGGTTCATTACAGGTAGGGTTATAACTTTGGAGTTCTAAATTCTGAATGTCAAATATCATGAAAAAATCGTTCACTAGTAACATTTTACTGCAATTCACTGCAATTTTCTGTGCCTTATTATTCATTTCTTCAACTGGTTGTGACGAGAGCGGACCGGCTAGAGTAACTATACACACTGACTTTGGGGACATGATTGTTGAGCTTTCAGACTCAACGCCAGGCCATAGAGATAATTTTTTAAAGCTTGCTTCTGAGGGATTTTACAATGATTTGCTATTCCATAGGGTGATCAATGGATTCATGGTTCAAGGTGGTGACCCACAAAGTAAGGACGCAGAACCAAATGCTAGATTAGGAAGTGGTGGTCCGGGATACACTATACCAGCTGAAATGAGAGCAGACCATGTACACACTAAAGGAGCACTGGCAGCTGCTCGTCAAGGTGATAGAGCAAATCCAACTAGAGCTTCTTCTGGAAGTCAGTTTTACATAGTTCATGGTAAAACTTGGACAGGAGAGGAGCTAGATAACATCATTGAAAGATCTTCTCATATGACTATTGCTGGATTTGAATACACAGATGAACAAAAGGCATTATATCAAGAAGTGGGTGGCACACCTTTTCTCGATATGAACTACACTGTTTTTGGGCAAGTTGTAGAGGGATTGAACATTATTGATTCTATTGCTAATGTTGAAACACAACGAGGCGATAGACCGGTAGAAGACGTTAAATTCAGCGTATCGATACTACACTAAGAGATGAAAGAAGAATTAGAGGGCTTACTAGTTGATATAGAAAATAGAAGTTTCGATTCGGATGATGCTGTTGAGGAATTCCGCATCGAGTACCTGGGTAGAAAGGGAAAGATGAAGGACCTAATGGCGCAATTCAGAGAAGTTGCCCCAGAGCATAAACGAGAACTTGGACCTCTGATCAATAAGGTCAAAACTGCAGTAGAAGAAAAAGTTGCTGCAGAGAAGGCGTCCTTCAATAAAAATTCTAAGGCTACTTCAAGCGGAATAGACGCTTCTAGACCTGCGGGTGGATTTCCTCACGGAACACATCACCCCCTTCAAGTGGTTAGAAGAGAAATCCTTGGGATTTTCTCAAATATGGGTTTTGGAGTAGTTGAAGGGCCAGAGATTGAGGATGATTGGCACGTATTCAGCGGGCTTAATTTCCCGCCTGAACACCCTGCAAGAGATATGCAGGATACATTCTTCGTTGAAAGAGATCCAGACCTTCTTCTTAGAACTCATACTAGCTCAGTGCAGGTTAGAGAGATGGAGCGTCGCGAACCTCCAATGAGAATTATTATGCCAGGTCGAGTATTCAGGAATGAAGCAATCTCAGCTAGAGCTCATTGTATGTTCCACCAAATTGAGGGACTATACATTGATGAAAACGTAAGTTTTGCTGACTTAAAGCAAACCCTTCTTCACTTTGCTCAAAGATTCTTTGGGCCAGAGACTAAGATCAGACTACGCCCTTCGTATTTCCCTTTCACTGAGCCAAGTGCTGAGGTAGATGTTTACTGGGGATTAGAAACTGAAGTCGATAAGAGAATCACAAAGGGTACTGGGTGGCTAGAAATTCTTGGATGTGGTATGGTGGATCCTAATGTTCTTGAAGCAAGCGGGATTGATTCAAAGAAGTACAGTGGTTTTGCATTTGGAATGGGCATAGAGAGAATCACGATGCTTAGATACCAAATTGGGGATCTAAGATTATTCTTCGAAAACGATAAGCGCTTCCTAGATCAATTTGCTGGAGAGAGATAGTTTACTGCTCAGAGTAAACTACCGACAATACTGTAGTTCCAACTTCTCCCAGCACTTCCTTATCTATTATGTCCATATTGTCTGCGTGGGTATGGTGAAAGAACCCGTAGCCCATCGGCAATACATTCATTTTGTAGTCAACAATATTCGCTGAAGGAACTCCTGCAAATTCACTGACAAATAAATTGTCGTCTATAGTTTCAGGTGTTTGATTGTTGAGGAATCGATGTCCATATCCTAGTTCTTGGGCTCTAGTCCAAACCTTCCTTACCACATGTGGTGCATAATTCATTGAAGTACCCTCCTTGTTGAATTCGGCATTCTTAGCACCTACCATATCTAGCAATATCCCAAACCTCGCTCTATACCCGTATCTGTGTGGTTGCTTAGACCAATATTGAGAACCAAGGCACCATTCTAGGAAATCGTTTTGGATAGATTGAACCCCGTTTGGTTTTCCATAATCCTCTCCATCAAAAAAGATAATATCTACTCCAATTTCAGCTGGGTTTATACTGAGTTGTCGCGCAATTTCCAGCAAAACTCCAACACCAGATCCACCATCATTAGCACCGTCAATAGGTACATCCATCCTCGTGCTATCCTTATCAGCAAAAGGCCTTGTATCCCAGTGAGCATACAATAAAACTCTGGATCTCGCCTTTGGGTTAAACTGCCCAATTATATTCTTCAGCTCCAACAACTTCCCATCAAAAGCCCTCGCGCGCGCCCTCTGCACAATCACTTCCGCCCCAAACCTTTCCAACTCAGACGCTAGCCACTCGCCACAAGCATCGTGCTCAGGTGTATTGGGCACGCGTGGTCCAAAATCAACCTGCTTTTGCACAAAATAGTACGCTGAATCAGCATTAAAATCAGGGGCAACAATTGGCTCAACTTCTACCTCGACCTCAGGCTCAGGTGAATCTCCACATCCCCATGCAAGACCTACCAACGCCGCCAATATGAAAAGCTGAAGCTTATTCATGAGACCAAGAACTACCTTCCTTGCTGTCCTTTATAGTGATTCCCATTTCACTCAGGGTGTTACGTATTCTGTCAGCACTACTCCAGTCCTTTTTCTCCTTAGCGTCAGCTCTAAGCTCAACTAAAAGATCGAGTAGGTTAGAAGAAAGATCCTCTGATCCCTCAGCTCTTTCTGATCCCTCTGAAACCAATCCTAGTACATCTATCATGAATCCAGAATAGAGTTTTTTCAGATCTTCGATTTGGCCTTCGCCTAGTTCTATGCGACCATCTGCGGCTGAATTGATGGTTTTAACTCCATCAAAAAGAGAGGCGATAAGAATAGGCGTATTGAAATCGTCATTCATTGCAGCGAAACACTTATCAGAAAGAGCTTTGATGTCTATATCGTTGTTGTCTTCAGAAGCTCCTTGTAACTTACCCAATGCCTCAACTGCGTTATTAAGCTTTGTCAACCCCTTCTCAGCAGCTTGGAGAGCGTCATTTGAGAAATCCAAAGTGCTTGCGTAATGACCCATTAACATGAAGAATCGGACAGTCATTGGAGAGTAACCGCGTTCTAGAAGTTTGTGGTTGCCAGTAATTAGTTCTTCAGGGGTGAATCCGTTGCCTTCAGATTTGGCCATTTTACGGCCGTTTACTGTAAGCATGTTGCCATGAATCCAGTACTTAACTGGGTTAGGTGTTTTATTAGCTCCAATGTTTTGAGCTATCTCACATTCGTGGTGAGGGAATTTTAGATCCATACCTCCTCCGTGAATGTCGAATTCCTCTCCTAGGTACTTTGTGCTCATAACAGAACACTCTAAGTGCCATCCTGGGAAACCAATTCCCCAAGGTGAAGGCCAACGCATCAAGTGGCTATCATCCGCTTTCTTCCAAAGAGCAAAATCTAGAGGATCCTGCTTTTCGCTTTGGCCGTCAAGGTCGCGGGTGTTGTTCATTAGCTCGTCAATCTTCCTTCCAGATAACTCACCATACGGGTAGTCTTCGCTAAACTTCCTTACACTGAAATAAACACTACCATTCACTTCATAGGCGTAACCATTCTCCATAATTTTCTCAATTGAGCTAATTTGCTCAATGATGTGTCCAGTAGCAGTTGGTTCAATTGATGGAGAAAGAATGTTGAACACCCTCATCACGTCATGGAAGTCATTTGTGTACTTCTGAACTACCTCCATTGGCTCGATCTTTTGGAGTCGAGCTATTTTTCCAATCTTATCCTCTCCCTCATCTGCGTCACCAACTAGGTGTCCTACATCAGTAATGTTTCTAACGTATCTAACTTTGTATCCAATAAATTCAAGATATCTGTAGATAACGTCGAACGAAAGGAATGTGCGAACATTGCCCAAATGAACATTGCTGTATACTGTAGGACCACAAACGTACATTCCCACATGAGGAGCATTTAGCGGCTCGAATAATTCCTTCTTACGACTAAGGCTATTCTGTATATAAAGAGGATGCATCTGCTAGATTTTGAGGTACAAAGATAATCAGTTCCTCAGTGCATTGAGCATGGCTTCTACAAGCTCTTTTGTGCCGTACTCAGGCTTCCAACCCCAATCTTCACGAGCCTTTGTGTCATCTAAGCTATTTGGCCATGAAGCGGCTATGTTTTGCCTATGGTCAGGGTTATAGGTTGTGTTAAAGTTGGGACAGTGTTTTTGAATTTCTAAAGTCAATTCCTCCGGTGAAAATGAACATCCGCTCAAATTGTAAGAAGTTCTGTGTTTGATTTGGTCTGCTGGCGCTGCCATTAGATCTAGTGTTGCTCTAATTGCGTCGTCCATGTGCATCATTGGGAGGCTTTCATTTGGCTTTAGGTAGCATTCAAAATCAACGCCCTCAATAGCCTTGTAAAAAGCATCAACAGCATAGTCAGTTGTTCCGCCTCCAGGCATTGATCTGTATCCAATTAGTCCAGGATATCTCAAGCTCCTTACATCTACCCCGTATTTTTCAAAATAGTAATTGCACCAAAGCTCACCAGATACTTTTGACACTCCATAGATGGTAGTTGGATCACAAAAAACATCCTGTGGAGTTTCATCTTTTTCAGCCTCAGGCCCAAATACAGCTATCGAACTAGGCCAAAACACCTTCAACCCCTCCTTTGCACATTCCAAGACATTCATCAAGGACTTCATATTTAAATCCCAAGCCCTAACAGGGTCAGCCTCTCCTTTAGCAGAAAGCATTGCCACAAGTTGGTATACTGTTGTGAACCCTCCTTCTGTTATGACTTTCTTGACCGCTTCAGCATCTGTAGCATCTAGCTTTGTAAACTCACTTCTATTTGCAAGTTCATCGTTTCCTTTCCTAATGTCTGATGCAACAACTGCATCAATTCCATATCTCTCTTGCAGTCCAATGACAAGCTCGATACCAAGCTGTCCTGACGCTCCAATAACTAGGTGTTTTTCCATTGCGATGTGAAGGTAAGTAGAGATACCTTTGAACTATGCAATCTAGCGACTTTGATTATGAACTACCGGATGAAAGAATTGCACGATATCCTTTGAATCCTCGACGTAAAGCCAAGCTTTTCTCTATCTCTCCACCCAATAAATTAGATCATCACACTTTTGAGGATCTACCTGAATTGTTGAAGAATTTTGGTTGCGATGGACTTTGGGTTAATGATACGAAGGTTTTCCAAGCGAGGTTGTATATGAAGAAACCAACGGGGGGGAGATTGGAAATTTTTCTACTTGAGCCGACAGATGGTATTGCTGAACAGGGGCTTGCATCTAAATCCCAAACCACTTGGAGATGCCTCATTAGAGGTGGTCGCCGTTGGACTGCTCAGTATGCATCACTCGATCTTGAAGGTATACATCTTGAGGTTGTGCCTGCTGGAGAGGAGTTGGAGAAAGAGGAGGGAGGAACCTTTGCGCTGACTTTTAAGTGGCATGGTGAGGAGTGTTATGGCGACGTTTTGGATGCTCTAGGCAGAATGCCATTGCCGCCTTATATGAAGAGAGAAAGTGAGGATACAGATATTCATGAATACCAAACCGTTTTTGCACGCCTACCTGGATCAGTTGCCGCTCCCACTGCCGGTCTACACTACGATGACGTATTGCTCGAAGATTTGAAGAAAGCTGGATTGACTTTGAGTAGACTTACACTTCACGTTGGAGCAGGAACTTTTAAGCCACTTTCTGAAGGGGAGGTCGAGGAACATGTAATGCACGCTGAAAGATGTGTTCTCGATAAATCAACATTGAAAATATTGCGCTCACAATCAAAAAGAGTTGCTACAGGAACGACTACGCTCAGAACATTAGAAAGTATTTACTGGATGGCTGTTGTACATAAATCAACAGGCAAGTATCCTCAAATTTTACCTCAATGGACTCCTTATGAAACTGACGACATGGGCATGTCGTATGAGGACGCATTAGACTATTTGTTAGAAGTGCTGCCTAATGAGGATTGGACTTTTCAAACCCAAATAATGATAAAGCCCGGCTACAGAATCAGATCTATAGCAGGGCTTATCACAAATTTTCATCAACCAAACAGCACTTTGCTTTGTTTGGTGTCTGCATGTCTTAAGTCAGGCGGTCATAGCCACACTTGGAAAGACATTTACAATGTTGCTCTTGACGAGCAATATAGATTTCTCAGCTATGGAGACGGATGCCTCTTAGAGCTAGAGTAAATATCTTGATTAGTTTCTCTTGTCCTCTACGTTAGAAGCCTCAACCATTGCATTTGTAACAGCAATAGAAAGTCCACTTTGAGCACGAGTAACAAGCTGAGTTTGTTCCTCTAGGAAGTCAGTCTTTTCTTCAGCTTCAGTAATAGACTGAGGAGCGATAACCCAAACACCGTGGTCACCAACAATAGGATTAGACATATTCCCAACTGGAATAGAGAATGCAGAACCAACAACCAATGGCTCAGCTCCTGAACCAGAACCAGAAACAGCTGCAGTTTTCATGTTAGCTTTAAATGCAGTTCTTACAGAACCTCCGATGTTTCCAGCAATTTCTTCTAGATTGTTTCCATCCATTAGCTCTACATACATTTCAGCCTTAGCTTCTTTTGTTGCTCCAGCAATCATCTTGTCTTCTACTGCTTCGAAAGAAGGCTCACCCTTTTCTTTGATTAGATCAACAATTGCAACAACGTAAGTTTTGTCTGAAATAATTGGGTGAGAAATTTCACCTTGATCAGCAGAGTAAATCCAGCCAACCAATTCTCTAGCATCACGTATTCCAGAAACTGACTGAGCATTTCTAATTACGTTTACAACTTCGCTTGTAGTGTAACCTGCTTCTTCAGCAGCAATAACAAGCTCTTCCTTTGTTGAGTACTCAATTGCAAATTCGTTTGCAGCAGAGTATGCATCTCTCTTAGTCTTATCTGAAGCTCCAACTTGACGTGTAATTAATGCTACCTCAGCTTCTTCAACCTTGTAACGACGATCTAGAACTTCAATCACGTGTACACCATAAGAAGTTTCAACAGAACCAATTGTTCCAATTCTCTTACCAAAGCTAAAGTCATTGAATGTAGGCACCATCTGCCCCTGCGGGAAGAAGTCATAAACACCACCGTTTGACTTTGAACCTGGATCGTCAGAGTAACGAGCAGCTAATGCACCAAAATCCTGACCAGACTTAATAATTCTAACTAGGCTATCTGCTTTAGCATTAAGCTTAGCCATTTCATTAGCATCCTTGACATCTTTAGCTTGAAGTAAGATGTGTCTTACACTAGCAGCAGTGTCAGGAACCATCTTTCTGTTAAGTACGTTAGCAACGATCATTTTATCACCCTTTGAATATGGACCTACCATAGACCCAACTTTTACGTCAAAGAATGTAGACTCGTCAACATTTGTTTCAACCTGTGAAGGTCTAACAGTTGATACTAATCCATTTTCATCTGCCTCAGCAAATGCTTTCTTATCATCAATGTTGCTCCATGCTTCCTTCAATTCATCAAGTTCAGCATTGATGGCGTCAAGATCTTCTACAGAAGCACCAACAGGGATTTTAACAAGAGTAACATCGCGACCTTCAGTCTGCTGGTATTCTTTATCTCCTTTGTGAGCATTGTAGTATGCTTTTATATCGCTATCACTAACTTCAACTTCGTCGTCAGAAATGTTTTTGAAAAGCTTTACTACATACTTAAACTCAGCAGTTCTCGCACCATTTGTGTAGTCGTACTTGCCTTCAAGAGTGTTAGCATACACACCTCTGTTTACTAAGGCATCAAACTTTTCTCTTTTGCGCTTTGAAACGATCACATCCTTGTAGCGAAGGAAATTTTGTTGACCTCTAGGTGTAGTTAACATCTGATTGAAGTTGTTTACCCAAGTCTTTTTGTTGTCTCCATTGCTGTAAAATGCTCTTGACATGTAGCCAGAGTCGATGTGACCAAATAGCATTTCTTGGTACTCCAAATCAGTAACGACAATACCTGCATTAGAAAATTCATCCTCTAATACTATATCAGTAGTCATGTCATTCCAAACCTCATTTGTAAGCCCGTCTCCAGTAAATCCAAGGCTTCTGCGGTTTTGAACAGCGATTTGGTAGTCTTGACCACTTATGCCAATACCGTTCACACTTCCAACATCTCTCGCTGCACCTTGACCCGTTAATGCGATTACAGCATCAAATGGAACCAAGAATCCAAGCATACCAATTCCTAGAATAACAATCAACAATCCTCGTTGATTGCGAATTTTTTCAATCATAGCCATAGTTAGACCTTTTAATTATCAGGTGCGCGAAGATAAGAAATTCTTCCTACCTACAGTAGTTTCAGTTCAATAAGGTCAATTCTATTTGTTTCAACCTTTAAAATCTTGATGTAGAATCCATCAAATTCGAACTCTTTTCCTTCCTCAGGAATCTCTGCAAACTTATCTAGAATTAACCCTCCAAGAGTCTCGTAAGCGTCATCTGTAGGTAGTTCTATTTCATGTTTTTCATTTAAGTATTCAACCTCATGTCTTGCTGATAAAAGCCAGTGTTTACTACTTATCTCTTGTTCTATCAAGTCTTCTACGTCGTGTTCATCCTCTATCTCACCAAGAAGCTCTTCCACAATATCCTCCATGGTCAAAATTCCAGCAGTACCACCAAATTCATCAAGTACTACAGCAAGGTGCCTTCTTCTTCTCATAAACTGCTTTAGCAGTTCATCCCCAGCCATTGGTTCAGGAATAAAGAAAGTAGGAAGTAGTACTTCGCTGATGTTCAATGGGAGTTTAAACAGATCTTTTACGTGTATATATCCAGTTATTTTATCTATATCTCCATCAAATACAACAATCTTAGAAAGTCCAGTGTTGTTGAACATTTCTTTTATGTCGTTAATGCTAGTTTCTGACGATACTGCAACAACTTCATTTCTTGGAACCATGCAATCTCTAGCTCTAATATTTCCAAGCTCAAGAGCGTTCTGCATTATTTTCAACTCGTGTTCAAATTCACCATCTGGTTCAATTTTGGCACTCATTCCCTCCAGGTAATGATTCAAATCTGTTGCCCCAAACTTAGTAGAATCGCCATTTCCTTCTGATTTGAAAAAAGGAAACAAGAAGACCTTACTCAGACCCACTACAATCATTGCTGGTATAGCTAGGATTCCTATAATCAATGCTAGAATCCAACTAAGTCTGTTAAGCCAAAGATTTGGCGCAAGATGAAATAAAGACTTAGGGATAAATTCAGCTGTAATTAGTACAACAATGGTTGTAATTACGGTTTGGACTAAAAGCGCAGTAACCGGTGAAGCAGCAGTGTTCCAATCTGCAGCATCGAAAAGAGTTTGGCTTATTAGCTGGCCAGATTCAATGCCACACAAAACAAGTGCTAAGTTGTTTCCAACTAGCATACAAGCTATAAACAGCTGAGGTCTGTTGAAGAATGATGCAACTAATTTCCCACTTAGACTCTTGGTAGAATCCATCTCAACTTGAAGACGATTAGCAGAAACAAAGGCCATTTCCATTCCTGAAAAAAAGCCTGAAGCCACAAGTGATGCGGCAATAATTAAGAGTGTACTGGACGATTCGGGATCCATTATTTATTCAAATCGCGTTCTAGACGTTTTCTAAATATACGACGAATTGTATACCAAAGCCCCGCAAGCGCTGGTATCAAGGGTAGAAATTTATTTCGTTCAATCCCGTCTGAATAAATAATCCAGATTGTAACAACAACTGCTAAAACAGTAGCAAAAAGCCAAAACTTCTCTGCAGCTTTTGTGACTCTTAAAATCCTTTCCTGATCCATTATGGTAATTCGAATGCCCCTGTAGGGTTTAAAATTCTATAATTCTCAAACTTGCTATCAGCCTCCAATCCATTTCCTTCTAGAGTTCCGGTTTTAGATTCAATTCTAACAGGCCTATTTGTTCTAACTATGTCTGAATCATTAGACCAAACCAAGTATTCTGTATTTAATTTTTCTCCTTCGCTATTAATTAACTCGACATCATCATAAGCAATCAAATGACCTAAGTCAGCCTCATAAGTTCCTCTGCCTCCACTAAGTACTGCATCGTGATTTTCCTTGTCGCCATCGATATACAAAGTGAATCCGTTACTTACTCGCCAAACTTCAGATGAAGAACCATCGCTTTCCCATCTTTCTAGTCTTCCAGCTTCGAGTACGTTTTTAATTTGGCTTTTTTCAGAATACCTAAAAGAACCACCAGTTATTACTTGAAGAGCTTTTTCCTCAAGATCAACTACTTGCACTTTTTCTGCCTCTACAACCCCACAAGAATAAAATCCAAAAAGGGCAATAAAAACAGAAAAAGTACTAGTAATCCTATTCATTTATCTAACTCTAACAACCGTGCTTTCACCATTACATGGGCACGATCCAGAATCGTCAACAGTGTATGTGTCACCTGCATTAACGCCTACAGCAAACACATCATCCACTGTTGGGAACTGCTTTTGCATGTTCGACATTTTTGTATCAGCAGTTTTAGCTAGTTCTGGGTTCATGCGCTTAGCTTTTGCGTAGTAATCGTGGGCAACTAAGTAAACAATTCTGCCTCCTATTTTATTGCCTGAACATGCCTTAGAAGATCCAGCGATAGCATCGCCAATTAGCATGTATGCTTCTGCACTTGCGTTGTCAATTGCAAGAACTTGACGTGCGTATCTCTTTGCTGTACTAGGACGCTTGAGTGCTGATGCGATTTGGCCTGCTTTAAGAAGGTAAGTAACCTGTTCAGGACAAGTGTCACAGTTCATCACTGCCTCTTCAATGTATTTAAAGCTTTCAGAAAAATTAGATTGCTTCGCATATCCCATTCCAATTGCATAAGCAGCTTCAGCTGAAGGCTCAACTTCGTAAACAGCAGTAGCTACAGGTAGGAATAAATCGTTTTCAGTGCACTCTCTGTTCACCAATAAGCTCAACACCTTGCGCTTAAGATTCAAGTCTTCTGGAGAAGCATCAACGCTAGCTTGAAGAACTGGAACCATCTCATCACATTTGGCAATTGTAGTGAAGATCTTTTCGATATTCTCTTTTGCACTTACGTAACTATTGATAGTCTTTTCCTTTCCATTTGCTGCAGCAATAGCAGTGTTTGCGTATTCCATCAATCGTAGGTAATCAGTTAGCATTTGAGTCTTCATCTCAGCTCCCTTAACCTTATCCTCCTTGTTAATTACTTTCATTGTGTAGAAAGAAGTAGCGTAGTAACCGCTCAAAGTTGATGCAGAACTTTTTGCCTCAATACAATCCAGGCTTTCCTTGAACATTGCGTAAGCAACTTCAGGTTCGCTCTTAAAGAATTTGTACTGATCAGATGCCTTTCTTCCAAGAGTGTGGCATCTGTTGTTTGGCTTCTTTTTAGTCGAAGGGAATAATTCCATTCTCTTGTCGTAAGCCCACATTAGACTGTCAATTAATACTGCTTGGCGAGCATCATCACCTGCCTTTTTTGCAACCTTAATTTCAGCTTTTAAGAATGTTGCACCATCTGCATACAAGCTCTCCTGCACGCTTTCTGGACAAACGTCACATGCCTTCTTCCACTGCTGGTATGCTTCACCGTAATTCTTTTGCTTTTTGTAGCTTTTGTATACACTTAAAGCCTCCTTGCATAGAGTTTGCTGCTCTGGAGTGTCACCGTATTTGCTATCATTTTGTGCTAAGCCCAAAACAGGCAGCATTAACATAACAGACAGTGTGATGTGATTAAATAATTTCATCTTCTTAGGTATTTATCAGTCGTATAGTTTTGGCGTAAGCCACAGGTTCTTAAAGAATGGAGAAAGAGATACTCCTAATTGAAAGTTTAAAATGGATTCTTCCAGTGTATTATCTAAAAGCGTGCCATCAGTTCCAACTAGACCTCTTTTTCCAAATTCAAACCCAAAATGCACGCTACTATTTGAACGAGATCCTTCAAGCGGCATAGAAAAACCACCTGTTGCTCGCCATCCACTCAAATGGCCATCATTAAAACTCAAAGGGTACTTGTCCATTGCAAAACCAGCTCTATAAATAGATCTAGTCAAAACACTTTTGCCCGACATAGTTGAAGCGGGTTTGAAACTTAGCCCAGCAGACATTCTACTTGCTTTAGCCCAGCTAGCATTTCCCTCAACTAGATAAGAGTTCAAATCCTGATCGTTGTATTTAGACCAATCCTGTTGCATCATGTCAAAAGCCAAAACCACCTTTCTGCCATTACCTGATTCAAAAGCCAGTGCTGCACCAGCCGTCCATTTTGCAGGAGTTTGCCCAACTAAAACGTTAGATTCATAAAATGATGTGTCAATATGAGATTCAAGTCCATTGTTGCTAATGATTGACTCAGTCAACTCCTCAAAATCTGTATTTAGATTTGCCGCTGTTGCATATGTTCCGCCAACAAATAAGGTGGTGGATCTAAGGAAGTTTTTGTCTTCATCATACTTGTTACCCAGCAGTTGATGTGCTTGTAGTCCAAACAAACCACCAAACGCTCTATGCCTCATAGTTGTGCTTTCCTTATAGTCGTAAAAACTTACATCCTCAAAGTCCAAAATCTCCTGTTGAGTTAACTCACCAAACAAGTAATTTACCTGAGCACCTATGTTAATGCTGTTGTTGTGTATCTGTATAGAATCCTTCTCACCAACCTTTATCCACTTCTTTCCTTTGAATGCTCTCGCCATTCCTAGATATCCTCTCGCAGTACCACCTGCTCCTTGATAACGCTCTATGTAATTGCCAGTGTTCTCATCTTCTATCTCTCTGTATAGATTGTATCCTTTTGAAGAGTTTGGGATAATACCAAACATCAGGGCAGTCTTTCCAGTAGGCTTTTTTATTACCATACTCAATGCACCTAAATTTCCTGTTATTGAAGTTGTACTTGAGTCACCCTCAGACATGAAATTTGAGCTGTTGTAAATAGAAGACTGGAAAAGCGTCGTCTTACAACTAGCAGCAGAAGCAGGTTGATCTGGGTTGATGACGTTTTTTTCCATCAAAGGAGATATCACTCCGCCCATAAACTGTTGTGGACTAGAATAATTTGGAAGGTTAATTCCAAGACCAAATCTAGACCATGGTGAAGGGTCTGATTCTTGAGCATTTATAGCTGTTATGCTAGATAAGCACAGTGCTAAAAGAACTATAGTTCTAAACGCTTTTGATTGATTGTAATAAAGCATAGTACCCCTTTAGGGTCAGATTTGAGTCCGCAAATTTCGGGGTTACTGGGCCTAGTTCCAAGTTTGAACTCCCACCTCCTGTTAAAATTACACCTATGGTCGGGTATTCTTGCTTCAACGAAGTCCATCTGCCGATGATTTCACTTACCACTCCGTCAGCACCACCTCTAACTAATGCCTCCTCTGTGCTTAGGCCTCTTGTTTGGCCTAAAACTTTTTCCTCATCAAGGCCAAACTCAACTCTAGGCAATGCATGAGTATCACTATTCATTACATTCAATCTAGATTGAATTCCAGGCGAAATACTTCCTCCAAGATGCACTCCTTCAACTATTAAATCTGCTGTTACACAAGTGCCTACGTCTACAATTAGCCATGCAGGGTTAACCCTCATGTAGTCATCAATCCCCTGCTGAACTGCATATGAATTTGCAACCCTGTCAGTCCCCATAGACGATGGATTGTAAACTTGAGTCACTAAGGGATGTCCATCCCCATATTTAAAAACAAAGAGATTGCCATCGCAAATGTCGTGCAAGGCTGCCTCTTCTTCTTCTGTCCATGCACCGCTTCCAGATAACATTATTTCTTCAGGCTCTACGCTAGGTATTGCATCTGAACTAAAGTCTTCGAAACTAACCCTTGAGACTAGCTCGCCCTCTTCAAACACACCTATTTTCCACAGAGTGTTTCCTTTTTCAACTATCCATGTTACTCCCATTCTACAGATCGCATTATGTGTTCTACATCCGCTAATAAATGTCTCACAACAGGAGCAGTGCTATCGGGATTTGGCGTGTGATTGAAGTAAAGTGAACCTCTTAAAAAGTGACTTGAACTATCTGTTATAAAAAATTGAACAGGAGTAGCAACTGGTCCACCTATGTGATACAATACTCCGTTTAATTCTTTGTTAGAAACACGTATTCTGCTGATACCATTTGCCTTTGCATCATGAGAAAACACCATTTCTTGGGCGTCTTCCATTAGGTCAATTAAGTTATCGTGAATTTCTACCTGCGTACAATGAAGACGCGCATTGAAATTTGAAAAATTCAGATTGAACCAACAAGCATCTCCACTTTTTTCAGAATCTACTAGTTCTAGTTTGGAATAATCGGGCTTGTCTAGAGTAAGGCCACAGTCTATTGAAGTTTTATTAAATGATTCTTCTGGCAATTCAATTCTGTAATAACCCTCTGCTTTGGGGATAGGAGGATTCCCACATGAAAGCAAGAGAACGCTTAAAATCAATATTGCACCAAATCTATTCATCCTCCTCAGGCAGAATTTCGATTTTAACTCTATCAATTTTTCTGTTATCACCAGCGTCAACCAATAGTTTGATATTACCAAAAGTAATATGCTCGCCTTTTCTAGGGATTTTGCCAGCTTGCTCCATCATAAAACCTCCAAGAGTATCGCTTTCACCTTTTGCTTCTTCCCAAGCATCTTCTTCTATTTCTAGAACTCTGTAAAAGTCGATTAATGCAGTTTTGGCCTCCATAACAAATGTCTTGTCGTCGAGTTTAGAATAGCTTATTTCTTCAACATCAAATTCGTCAGTTATATCTCCTACTATTTCTTCTAATACATCTTCAAGTGTAATTAATCCACTAGTGCCTCCATATTCATCTACAACTAAAGCCATGTGAACCTTCCTCTCTTGGAATTCTCTCAAGAGGTCATCAATTTTCATGTTTTCAGTTATGAAATATGGTTCTCTTAGTAGTGAAGTCCAAACCGCTTCTTCCATTTCTAATAATGGAATAAGATCCTTGATGTGAAGTACACCCACTACTTCGTCCATTGAGCCCTTGTGAATAGGTATTCTCGAATATCCACTTGCGACTACCGCTGACCTCAAAACAGACCAAGTTTCCTCAAGTGAAAATGCAACGACATCAGTTCTTGGAGTCATAATTTGCTTAGCGTCCTTGTCACCAAACTTGACAATTCTTTCAAGTATCTCTTTTTCTTCAACCGACCTTTCTTCATTGTCAGTAAGCTCAACGGCCTTTGAGAGTTCATTTGCAGAAATTTCACCAGCAGATTTTGCAATACGTTCATCTAATCTTCTTCCAATTGAAACCAGAGGCTTCCAAAGAGGCTTTAAAATCTTTTGAAGAACGACTAATGGGCCTGCCATAAACCTACTTACTTGAAGATTGTTTGAATTTGCATATAGTTTAGGAATCACCTCACCAAATAATACAATTAATAGTGTTACACCTGCAATGTGTATGGCAATACTCACGATCTCAGGAAGAGTGTTGGACGGAAAAATCTGTTCAGCTTTGACCGTTGCAATTAATACAATTGCAATGTTAATTAGGTTGTTTAGAACAAGAATAGTAGCTAATAAATTTCTAGGCCCTTCCTTGTCGTTTGGCTCCCTTAGAAGTCTAAGAACAAGATTTGACATTCTATTGCCATCAGACTCTAATTCATCAAGTTCCTTAGGTTTTAATGAAAAGAAAGCAACCTCTGATCCTGAAACCAAAGCGCTACAAAGGAGCAGTATCGCTACTAATCCTAGAGATAATATGTCATTAATAAGGAGAGGGTCGGGATCCATTCTCTAGATTAAAATGGTAGATCGTCTGGTTCTGGAGAAGCAGGTTCAGGAGAAACAGTTTGCTCTGGAGTCGCAGCGGGTTGTGCAGGAGTTGCAGGAGTAGGCATTGGAGCAGAACTAGAATCTCTTTTATCTAGCATTTGCATAGTGTCGCCGATAATCTCCGTTGTGTATCTAGTTTGTCCCTGTTGGTCTTCCCACTTACGAGTTTTTATCTTTCCGTCTATGTAAACAGAAGATCCCTTGCGAAGATATTTTTCAGCTGTTTCAGCTAATCCTCTCCATAGGATAACATTATGCCATTCAGTTTGAGTCACGCGTTCTCCGGTATTTCTATCCTTATAAGTCTCAGAAGTAGCTAGAGAAAATGAACAAACTGCTACACCATTTTGTGTGTAACGCATCTCTGGGTCTCGGCCTAAATTGCCGACTAGAATCACTTTATTTATTCCTGCCATATTCAGCGAAGGTATGGATTAGCACAGTGAATTAAAATTCTTATAGCATAAAGTTAATCATTCGTTTCGTTTTCAATTGAATAGGTGTATTTTTGCACCCCAAATAAATCGAAAAACGCGACGATTTTGTCGCATTTAATTAAAACTCAAGCAACTACAACTAGCTATGACAAAAGCTGATATCGTTAGCCAGATCGCAGATCAAACTGGTATGGAAAAGCACGACGTGCAAATCACTGTTGAAGCATTTATGCGCACAGTACGTGATAACGTTGAAAGAGGAGATAACGTTTACCTAAGAGGTTTCGGTAGCTTCATTGTAAAAACAAGAGCGGCAAAAACAGGTCGTAACATTCTTGCAAAGAAGTCTATTAGAATCCCTGCACACAACATTCCAGCATTCAAGCCTGCGAAGGAGTTCCTAGAGAACGTAAAGGCTAAGGTTGCTGTTAAGGCATAAGCCTAAATGAAACTAACCTCAGGGCAAATAATTCTATTAATTACAGCAGTACTAGCTACTGCTGTAATTGTCTTTTCTAATCGTTCGCCGATTTCTTCGCCAGAAAAAGCGGAGTATGTAGAGCAAACGGTTACTAAGGAAGACGTGCAAATAGAAAAAGCTCTTGAGATTATAAATGGCGGTGGTCAACCCATGGAGGGCATCTTAATGCTGAAAGAGTTAGCAGATGCAGATGAGCCTCATATTGATGCAGTATTTTTACTAGGTCAATTAAGTGTACAAAGTGGTCAACTTGATAAAGCTGTTGAGAGATATTCTCAAGTTTTAGAAATTCAACCAGGCCACATCGATGCTACATGGGAACTGGCTATGTTGAACATGAAGATGGGAGACTTAGAAAACGCCGTTACTAGATTTGAACACTGTATCGATGAAGACAAAACCTTTGTAAATGGTTATTTTTTCATCGGACAATGCTTAGAAGCGATGGGTGAAACAACCTCAGCGCTTGAAGCATACAAAACATATTTGCCACTTTCACCAGACACTATAGTGTCAAAGAGTGTAGAGGCGATAATTAAAAGATTGGAAGTCGGAGCCACTGGGGCAGACGACGTTAACCCATAAAGTATTATATCATGCCAAGCGGAAAAAAGCGCAAGCGTCA
>PBNL01000037.1 GCA_002723115.1 Methanobacteriota archaeon
GGTTTACAGACTCATTGAACGATGGGGAGAGGAGAGTAGACTTTCAGCAAATTCTGCGTCATGCCTCTACTGTGGAATAATGACAGATAGCGGATCGTTTAGATTCCCTTCAGTAACGCCACGAACTCACAGAATCGCCGCCGCACTATGCGAAACAGGAATTGATCACAGTTCGATTCATTCAAAGGTCTACGACAACAACAGAGAAGGCCAACTCAAATTAGTAGGATACGCTTTGACTGAAAAATTACAGGTATTCCCTGAATACAAGGCTGCTATCATTTCATTAAGCGCTGAAGAGCTTGATAGATTTGGTTATGTTAAGGGTGATACTGAAGGATTAGTTAATACAGCTCTGAGTATAGAAGGAGTGAATTTTGCTGCTTTCGCACACGAATCTTCAGACAGAGTAAAAATTAGTTTTAGATCTGTTGGTGAGTTCAGTGTAAGAGATTTCTCAGCAAATCACTTTGGTGGTGGAGGTCATCACAACGCAGCTGGGGGTGCTTCTTTTGATTCATTAGATGAAGTTGTCAGCAAGATTATTAGTCTTCTTCCTGATTATGCTGATGATCTTGACTACATAGCTCCTTGAGGATTTCTGCATACATATTACTTTCGTCCATTCTTGTTTCATGTTGGTCTAATCCAAGGCCAAAAAATGATACAAACTCTATTACCTTAGAAGATTTACTTTTATTGAAAAGTGAGCAAAGAATTAAATCGGAAATGCTAATTCTAGATTCGCTATCACAATCTATGGGGTGGTCAGCTAAAGCCCTAAGTGGAGGGATATTAGTTGAGAATATAATAGATAAAGAAGGAAGCCTAAATGTTGATGGCGATACAGTATTTATGAATGTAAACGTAAGCTTGGTTAATGGAAACAAATGTTTTGCAAATGATACCATTTCTCTCATTGTAGATCATTACGATGGAGCTCCAGTATATAACGTTTTAGCAAAAAACATGAGTCTTGGTGACAGCTGTAAAGCGTTAGTGCCATCTGATATGGCATATGGAGTAAGAGGTGTTCCTGGATCAGTTCCACCAGGCGCTATGCTTTTAGTCGAAGTTAGGCAGTTAGCTTTTTAAGCCAATTCTTAACAGCCTCGTCTAGCATTTGATATACGTTTTCAAATCCTTCCTCACCACCGTAATAAGGGTCTGGCACATTTGTGCCTTCTATTGCCATGTGAATTTTTGACCTCTCCTCGTCGCTAACTGCAATGTTCTGTAAATCTCTAAAATTCGAGCTGTCCATTGCTAGTATCACATCGAATTCCTCAAAATCGTAATGCCTAAACTGACGTGAACGCTGGTGGCTAATGTCGTGTCCATGGTCTTGCATAACTTCAACAGATCTGTAATCAGGGGGGCTGCCAGCGTGCATGCCAATAGTTCCAGCAGAGTCAACCACAATCTCTCTGTCGTACTCACTCGAGTAATGATCGAGAAGTCCATGGCAGATTGGCGAGCGGCAAATGTTGCCTAAGCACACGGCAAGTATTCGGATGGGCTTTTGTTCCATAATGCTAAAATAAAAACGGGACCACTTTGGGTCCCGCATTCATTAGTGTATTGCTAATTTCTTTTCTAGATCCTCCAAGTACTTTCTGAAGTGCTTATCGGTTTCGCTTAGGTTGTTCACCGTACGACATGCGTGTAGAACTGTTGCGTGGTCCTTACCACCGCAGTGTAGTCCAATGTTCGCAAGTGAAGACTTAGTCATCTTCTTAGCGAAGTACATTGCTATTTGGCGAGCCTGTACGATTTCTCTTTTTCTAGTCTTAGACTTAAGAAGCTCAATAGGAAGGTCGAAGTAATCACATACAACCTTCTGGATGTAATCAATGCTCACTTCTCTTGCAGTGTTCTTCACAAACTTGTCTATCATTTGACGAGCAAGGTCAAGGGTGATTGACTTTTTGTTCAAGCTGCTTTGAGCAATAAGCGAAATAAGAGCACCCTCTAGTTCTCTAACGTTTGTCGTAATGCTGTAAGCAAGGTATTCCACTACCTCGCGTGGCATATCGATTCCGTCAGCGTACATCTTCTTCTCAAGAATAGCCATTCTTGTTTCTAAAGAAGGAGTTTGAAGGTCTGCACTTAAGCCCCACTTGAAGCGGCTAAGAAGTCTTTGTTCCATACCCTGCATTTCTACTGGCGGCTTATCAGCTGTCAGTACAAGTTGCTTTCCAGTTTGGTGTAGGTGGTTGAAGATGTGGAAGAATACATCCTGAGTCTTTTCTTTTCCACTAAAGAATTGAACGTCGTCAATGATGAGTACGTCAATCATCTGGTAGAAGTGGCTAAAGTCATTTACCGTGTTGTTTCTCACTGAGTCTATAAACTGGTGAGTAAACTTTTCAGATGTCACGTAAAGGACTGTCTTCTCAGGATCCTGATTCTTAATCTCCAAACCTATAGCATGAGCTAAGTGTGTCTTTCCCAATCCTACACCTCCATATATGAGAAGAGGATTGAAAGCTGTTCCACCTGGCTTATTCGCTACAGCAAATCCTGCTGAGCGAGCTAGTCGGTTACATTCACCTTCAACGAAACTGTCAAATGCGTAATTAGGGTTTAAGTTGGAATCGATCTTAAGCTTGCGTAATCCAGGGATCACGAAAGGGTTTTTGATCGGAGCAGGTTCACCAACAACTGGCATGTTAACGGCTGGGTTTTTAGTTGCCGCTTGATTTGTTGTTGGTACTTTAACCGTATATGGATTTGCTTGATTTCCTTCCAAGCTGTGCTCCATAATAATGCTGTATTCCAGTTTAGCATCCGAGCCCAATTCTTTTCGAACAGTTTTTCTGAGAAGAGACACATAGTGTTCTTCTAGCCACTCGTAAAAGAATTGAGACGGTACTTGAATAGTTAGAACGCTTTCTTCTAGCTTCACCGGCTTAATTGGTGCAAACCACGTTTTGTACGCTTGAGAGCTGATGTTGTCACTTATGACTTCTAGGCAGCGAGCCCAAACTTGATTGTGGTTTTGTTTCATGAATTCGATTTGATTATCGTGGTGGTTAGAGGAGTGCTAATTTTTTACAAAACATCTTTAAAAAAAAATCTTTTGGGTATTGTTTTTTCAGAAAGTTTGTTTATCAAATACCTATTTGAATGGGGGATTTTGTTTTTTTAATTTCTTTATTCCTTGAACTAATTAATTTATGCCAAATGAATTTCAGTCAGTTATGGATTTCTTGAGCAAAAATGAACTTTGATTTTCCACTGAACATGCTTCATGTTAATGTACGTTTCAATCAAAAAAATATTTGTGATAAATAGAAAATTTCTTTGGATTTCAACTTACTATCCACACTAATTTCATCTTATGGACAAAAATTACACCTCTGGTTGGAAGAAAAATGATGGTGGAAAAGTGTTTTTTATTCACCACAGGGTGAGATATGCAGATACTGATAAGATGGATATGGTTTATCACGGATCTTATATTCCGATGTTGGAGGCAGCAAGAGTTGATACATTAAGAGAAGTAGGTTGGGTGTATGACGAAATGGAAAAAGCAGGAATTCTATTGCCCGTTGTTGACCTTCAGGTTAAGTATTTTATTCCTGCCCGATATGATCAAATTCTCAGAATAGAAACAAGAGTAATTGAACGGCCTACCTCAAGGCTCAAATTCTCATTTGACATTTGTCACGAAAATGATGTGTTAGTTAAGGCACAAGTGTGTCTTGCTTTTGTTGACGCTTCAACCTCAAGGCCGACAAGAGCTCCTGAAGCTCTGATAGAAGCCCTTGACTCTCATGGGTTGATTCATTGATAAGGTGTTCAAGATTAGGTGAGCCTCCATCAACCCAAGCTGAATACCAAGCCGAAGCTATAGCGTCAGCGCTTTCATAAAATCTTTGTTGAACCATTCCGTTTAAGGAGTCAGAATATTCTTGGCAGAATCCTTGTGTAGGAATTAACTCCATAGTTCTGCCTCTAGTCCTATATCCCCATTTGCTTGGTGAGTCTATTCTAGTCCTGACTTCAACTTCCTTTTTCAATACAAGTTCAACTAATTCATTGCTACTACTAATTATGCTGTCAGCAAATAATCGTATATTACCTATATAACGTGTTCTTATGTTTCTGGGGATTCAATTTGCTTTAGTTAATTCATAAACATGGGTCTCCCAAAGTGAGTGTATTCCAGTTTGGCCTGTAAGTTGACCATTGTAATTTGAAGTTGTGTGAAGAGGGACATGTGCATCACCTAAATAATGACCCAAATCAGATGCTTCTTTAATTATGAAATCAGATTCAACTTCATCACAATTATAAAATAAATAGGAGAGGAGGTTGTAGCTGTCGCAAATGGCTTGAGGCAAATTCCCACTTGAATCCTTGGGTAAATCCAAGTCTATATAATGCCTTTGCGCCTCAGTTGTGTCAGTGTGCTTGCGCCTGTCTGCAGCAACAGATAAATCTACAAGTTTGGACTCGTTGTTTTTGAAATAAAACCAAACCTCCTTAGGTAACCCGCTTATTGCTACAGAATGTAAATCCTTATTTGCAGTAAACCCCCAACTAACTAGAGTAAGGGACGAGAGATATAAAGCTCTAAGCTTCCATTGTTTAAGCCACTGTTTCAAGTGGTACTAATATCCCGTCTTTAAGGATAGGAATTGCACTAACATTGTTAGGCGTAAGGCAGTAACTCACATCTGCATTTAAATCAAGTGCTCTTAGCCTTCTTCTGTGTGAGCTCGCTTTTAAATAAGCAAACATATTTTCTTTGGCTGATCTGTAGATGAATTTTGCAGCTACTGAGCTGTCTTCATCAGATGTAAACTGACCACTTTCTAATAGTATGTCAGTAATAGCTCCTCCGCATATGGTGTCTTCTAAATTGAATTTATCCTTCCATCCTGAAGCAAGAACTAAGACATCGCGCTTTTGCTCGATAAGCCAATCGCATAGACTTTGTAAATTATTGAGAGAACCTATGACTACAGTTTTCTTTTGTTCAGCTATTCTTATTGCCTTGGTGCCGTTGGTTGTGGTTAGAGCAATTGTTTGGCCTTTAAGCTCAGGCTTCATATAGGTGTAAGGAGAATTGCCTATGTCGAATCCATCCACTACAGCTCCGTTTCTTTCAGCAGCTACTATGTATCCCTTTTTTTGATATTCTCTAGCCTCATCAAGTGTTGCAACAGGTATGATACCGCTCACTCCATGTTCAATTGCTGTACAAATTGCAGAAGTAGCTCTTAGCACATCTATCACAACTATTAAATCAAAACCCTCTTCATATTGGTGAAAGTCACAGGGTGCAAAGCACACCTCTACACGATTTAATTTTTGATTAGATGACATATGTTTTTGTTAGGCTAAATCCAAAAACGGGAACCTCACTACTTCAGCTGCAATCTGCTTATTGCGGATTTGAACTTTTACTGGCGTTTCCTTTTTTGAGAATTCTCTATCAATATAAGCCATTCCAATCCCTATTCCTAATGTAGGACTCATGGTTCCACTTGTGATTTGGCCTATTATATCGCCAGACTCATTCAATACCTCATAGCCCTTTCTAGGGATTCCCCTTTCTAAAATCTTCAGTCCCACAAGTTTGCGAGTTGGTCCTTCAGATTTAATAGATTCAAGTCTGTCCTTATCAATGAAATCCTTGTTGAATTTTGTTATCCACCCAAGCCCAGCTTCAATAGGATTTGTAGTCTCATCAATGTCGTTTCCATACAAACAGAACCCCATTTCCATTCTCAATGTATCTCTTGCTCCAAGCCCACATGGTGAAACGCCTAAGTCTATTAATGCTTCCCATATAGAAGAAGCCGCTTCGTTAGGCATGTAGATTTCGTAACCTCCGGCACCTGTGTACCCAGTAGCAGAAACTATACAATCGTGACCTAACACTTTTGTTTCAGTAAAAGTGTAGTACTTCAAATCTCCAGGATTCGATGCACCTGAGTCTATCAATGGAAGAAGTTTGTCTGTTGCATTTGGGCCTTGAAGAGCTATTAGTGACCAATTATCAGATTCGTCAACTAAACTCACGTCAAAATTCTCAGCCACCTTGTTAGCCCAAACCCAATCTTTATCCTTGTTCCCTGCATTAACTACCAGGAAAAATTCTTCCTCAGATTTTCTATATACGAGTAGGTCGTCAACAATTCCTCCATGTCCGTTGGGCATGCAGCTGTACTGAATCTTTCCATCAAATAAAGCACTAACATCATTTGACGTTAAGTACTGTAGAAAGTCTTCGGCTTGTGGTCCAGAAACTCTGAATTCTCCCATATGACTGACGTCAAACATTCCAACATCATTTCTAACTGTGTTATGCTCCTCTTTTAACCCAGCATATGAAACTGGCATTGAGAATCCTGAATATGGAACCATTTTGGCACCTAGATCTAGGTGGTTAAAGTAAAAGGCTGTTGTGATTAAATCAGACACTGTTGTGCGTTTTGATTAGGACTGCAAAGATACATCTGTCCACCATCTTTTGGCCTCAGGTCCACCATGGAAAATTGCATCTAAAATTGATCTTCCAGCAATAAACCCATTTCTATCTTCAAAAACCTGAGGGTATGGAGTATATCCCCATTTATCGCTTATGAGAAGTCCCTTTTTTTTATAGTCATTTTCTTCTGAATCTATGTATGATTCACTTTTTACAACCCCTTCAATTCCCAATTCTTCTTCCACCCATTTTATAGTTGCAATATTGAAAGCCAAAAGAGATTGACCAGGATTCCCGTAATCCTCAAATAATTTTATCAAGGTTTCCTCAAAGTGCTCGTAAAATGGTGCAGACCCATATGCTGTTTTTATATTCTTGACTAAGAAATTAGGATCCATTTGGTCTGTGAAGACAATGTCTTTTATAAGTCTAGAATCAGCGTTTCTTCTGTGTACTGGAAGAGTAAGATCCCAAGTTCCTTGAGAGTTAGCAAGAAGGATTCTATTGCGAATACTTTGCTTTACATAGTTCTCGTGGATGTCTATTACTGCACCCTTGCAATATGCTAGATGATACCAGCTAAGAGGAGGGAAGGGGCAGCTGGGAATAGTCATTTATTTGACGTTAGTGAAAACTCTATCCCAGCGAATCTTTGACTCGCCGTGTTGCTCTTTTGTTTGACGACTAAACCAAGTGAACGATGCTCGACCCACGATATGATCATGAGGTACAAATCCCCACATTCTTGAATCGGCAGACCTATGTCTATTGTCTCCCATCATCCAATAGTAATCTTGATCGAAAGTGTAACTCGTAGCTTCAATACCATCTATGTATACTTGACCATCCTTCTCCTCTAGATTGTGTCCATCATAAACAGAGATTACTCGTCTGTACATATCTAGATTGCGGGAATTCAATTCAATAGTTTCTCCCTTTTTAGGAATGTAAACTGGACCAAAATCGTCTAACGTCCATTCATTAAATTCGTCAGTATACGTATTAGGGAACATCTGTAAAGTTCCCTTTCTATTTGAAGTGCTCATGAGCTCAACACCTAAAACTAAATCAGAATTATCTAATACGTTTACTTCTGAATTTGTCAAAGCAATAATTATATCTAACCCATCAGGAGAATTATATACTCCACCTAAATCCTGAGTAGTTAGGCCTAAAGATTTAATAACCTTTTCAGCCTTCATTCTAGTTTCAAAACTCACCTTGTACTCGTACTGTAAGTTTTCAGGATTCTCAAGAGCTGTTCCATCTATAAATACCTGTCTCTCTTTGATCTCAAGAGTTTCCCCAGGTAAGCCAATACATCTTTTGACGTAGTTTTCTTTTTTGTCTACTGGTCTATACATGAAGCCAGTTGCTTTTTTTCCAGCAGCTCTAGCCTTGTCTAGATATTCATCAGGATTTTCAGAAAATCGTTTTACATCCCCACCTGCATACTTAATGCCTTGATTTCGCAAAATCCCATAGTAGTCGTGCCCCGCAAGTTGTTTGTCAACATAAATTGTGTCTCCGGGTGGGAAATTGAACACTACAGCATCACCTCGCTCAACATTTCTAAAACCAGGAAGCCTAGTATATGGAAGAGTAAACCAAGACGTATAACTAGGTGTCATAGAATATGGAAGCGAATTGTGTATCAACGGTGCTGCAAATGGAGTCTCTGGAAGTTTAGGTCCATAGGTCATCTTATTAACGATTAGATAATCTCCAACAAGCATGCTTCCCTCCATTGAGCCAGTAGGGATTGTGAAAGTCTCAAACGAATATGTTCTGAAGACACTTGCTACCACAATAGCCCAAAGAATAGCCTCACCCCATTCTCTAGTAGACGACTTTTTCATCCTTGACCAGTCTCTAGGACCAACGTAAGTGTCTTTAGCTATAGAAATTTGAGGTAGAGCCAACCACGGTAGAGCCCCGAAGAACCATTGATCCTTAGTAGATCGTTTTCCAAACACAATGCCCAACTCAACGTGCATAATTGTGAGCATGATCAAATTAACCCCAGGAACTAAAAGGAATAGAGCCCAATACCACGGCCTTCCATTCATTTTTAAAATAGCCAGTGCATTTAATCCTGGCACATATCCATGCCATGGTGTACCACCCGACCTTTTTATTAACTCAGGAACGAATATTAAATGTTCAATGCAAATTATGCCAAGTAAAACCCAAGGAATTAAACTCATTTTATTTCTTTTATCATATCGTCCATGGTGAATATTCCACTTACACCTTTAGACTTTTGTTCTAATAACCAATTTGAAGCTTTAACTGCTCCCATAGCAAATCCCGATCTGTTTTTTGCTTCGTGTTTTATTGAGATTCTGTCAATACTTGAATCCCAAACCAGTTCATGAGTGCCAATTGTCTCTCCCTCTCTAATCGAATCTACTATAATCTCGGAGTAATCACCAGCCGACTTTACTTTGTTTGCAAGAGTGATGGCAGTACCGCTTGGTTTATCAAGCTTGTGAATGTGGTGAGACTCTTCAATAGCTGGAGTATACTCTTCAAATGAAGACATCGCCTTAGACATTAATTCTGAAAAATTGTTCAGTAGGTGAACTCCTATGCTGAAGTTAGTAGCATGAAAAACCAGTCCTTGCTTTTCTTCAACGAGATCTTCAATTTCTCCAATCCTAGAGTGCCAGCCAGTAGATCCTACAACTACTGGCAGACCTACATTTAAACAATCCAAAACATTTCCAGCAGCACTCTCTGGAGTAGTGCTCTCGAAGACCAAATCGCAATCAAGTCCCTCAGCCGTCCATTCATCAGAACTAGTGATTTTTGCTGAAATCTCACCCCCGGCTTTTTCCCAAACCTCTCCAACAGCTTTCCCAAGCCTTCCATATCCAATTATTGCCAACCTCATTTCAGATTTAGTTTAAGTCCAACTTGCCAAACATCACTATAACTCCTTGGAGGGAATAAAGAAAAACTCAGATCCTCACTTGTGTCAAAGAATCTCAAATGTGCATCAACATTTGCATCAATTATCTGCAGCAAATAAAATCCAACCAAACTCAAATAACTCAAGTCCCTATTTCTCCTATACACATATGTTCCATTTTCTAAATCACTAACAGTGTATAGAAAACCATTTGAATCAGTTAGTTCACTCACAGTCAATGGATCATCGTCCGTCTCAAAAATCCAAGCCTGTTTAAACTCATTCATTAAATCCGTATTGTACTTAATCATGTAAATACTAATACCCATCGATGCATACACTAATGGAACCTTCCAATATTTCTTATTAATTACTTGTCCAGCGCCAGGTAAAACAGCAGCCCACCGAGTAGTCTTTTTGACTCTAATTTGGCTTTCAGTTAAGTCTGTCTTTTCATCTGCTTCAATCTCTTGAGAGATAGCCATACTTGAAAATCCCAACACTGCTATCAACAGAAGCGTACGCATTTACTTATCTAGTTTTTCTAAAAACCTTTCCAACTCTTCAGTGCTATTGTATTTAAACTCAATCTTCCCAGAAGTTGCTGTTTTCTTTACAAGCTTGAAACTTTGATTAAAACGATTTTTGATTGAATTAATTGTATTGTCTTCATCGCCTGTGTTTTCGATTTTTGGAGATCGTTTTTTCTTTTTTCTTTTGGCCTTTCGGCTCATTTCTTCCGCGAGCCTTACACTTAGATTTTCATCCTTTATAAGCCCAAACAATATCATCTGTTGCTCTGGATTCTCTTGCATAGCAAGAAGAGCTTTTGCGTGGCCTTGACTAATGTCTTTAGTAACTAGAGCAATCTTAATTTCTTCAGGTAACTCAAGAAGTCTCAATTGATTGGAAATTGATGATCTAGATTTTCCAACAAGATTCCCTAACTCTTCGTGGCTAAGATTGCACTCCTGAATTAACCTGTTGTAAGAAGTTGCAACTTCAATAGGATGCAGATCCTCTCTTTGAACATTTTCCACTAATGCCATTTCTAGCAGTTTAGTGTCGTCAGCTTCACGTATATAAGCTGGTAGCGATTCCAAGCCTGCAAGCTGGCTAGCTCTAAACCTCCTTTCACCAGAAATTATTTGATACTTAAGAGCACTAAGCTTTCTGACAGTGATAGGTTGAATTATTCCTAATCCCTCTATGCTTGAGGCTAGTTTTCTTAGCGCTTTCTTGTCAAATTCAGTTCTGGGTTGATCCTTGTTTGGGATTATTTGGCCAATTGGTATTAGAGCAATATCACCTGCCATTTGTCCAATAATGCGAGGGGACTTTGAAGGCTGATCTATTTTGCTAGTGTCAATGTTTCTAATTAAAGGGTGCTTATGTTTGGTGCCAGAACTATAGTGGTCCTGGTAGTGTGGCATATCTGTTAGCCCTCTTCCTAATCCCTTTGATGTTTTTGACATTGATTAACCAAGTAAGTCACTCAAGAACTTTTCTTCGTCAGACAACTGAGTGTATTTGTTTTTCTGAAGTACTTCACGTGCAAGATTCAAATAGTTTACAGAACCCTTGCATGTAGCATCGTGAATGATGATTGATTCACCGTGACTTGGTGCTTCACCTAATCTTGTGTTTCTGTGGATCACTGTATTTAAAACCAAATCCTGGAAGTGAACCCTTACTTCTTCAACAACCTGATTTGCTAAGCGCAATCTTGTGTCGTACATGGTGAGTAGAATGCCTTCAACACAAAGTTTTGGGTTTAATCCTCCTTGTACAATTTTAACTGTGTTCAATAATTTGCCCAATCCTTCAAGAGCGAAATATTCGCATTGTACTGGAATCATAACTGAATCTGATGCAGTCAAAGCGTTAAGTGTAACTAAGCCCAAACTTGGTGCGCAGTCCACTACAATAAAATCGTATTCTCCTTTAATAGAGTCAAGAGCGGCTGACAATCTCTGCTCTCTGTTTTCTGAATCCACCAAGTCGATTTCAGCTCCAATTAAATCTAGACTAGATGGTACTAAATCAAGATTAGGAGAACTAGTAGATACAATAGCATCTCTTATGTCTGCACTTCCAGTAAGAACTTCGTAGGTGCCTTTTTCAATAGAGTAGGGGTCAACTCCTACACCACTTGTAGCATTTGCTTGTGGGTCTGAATCCACAAGTAGGGTTTTGTATTCTAAGACTCCTAAGCATGCGCTGAGGTTGATGGCTGTAGTTGTTTTGCCTACACCACCTTTTTGATTTGCAATCGCTATAATTTTTCCCATTTTCTAATTAGTCTAAAGGTATTTTTGACCCTATGCTAAGTTAGAATTTGGGATACAGTTATGCTTACAAAGTTTTACACAGCTAAGCCCAATAGAATAAGCTATTGAGGCATTTTTAAGTTTGAAAGTTGTGGATAAAGTCTAGAGGTCGTCGAACTCTACTTCGTCTTCGTTTGAAGCTTCAGAAGTTTCCTCCTTTGCACTTTCCTCATCACCTTCGTTTTCCTTTCTTTCTGCGATAGGATCGCGGTAATTACCTGTAGCCATCAACTCCTTGATCTTATCCGTAGCGTCGATAAATCCGTCTTCGAATTTTTCGAAATCCTCTCTGTATAAAAAGAGTTTATGCTTTTGGTAATGAACGTTTCCGTCATTGTCAAAGTTTCTCTTTGACTCGGTAATAGTCATGTAGAGATCCTTACCTCTAGTTTCCTTCACGTCGAAGAAATATGTGCGTTTTCCCGCTCTAACACGAACTGAGTACAATTCCTCTCTGTTCTCGTTTCCGTAATCTGACATCTTCTTGTACTTAAAAATTTAGTTCGTCTAAGTTAGTTAAAAATCATCTGGTTAAAAATACACTTCCGGTTTTTGATCTAGGATAGCCAATTTGGTCAACCCAAACCGCCTCCCAAACATACATCCCGTCTGGGCAGAAGTGAGATCCGTTGGGGCCTTTTTGGCCTAACCAAGGAGTCTCAGTATCAATAGTTTCCCAGATCTTTTCACCCCATCTATTGAATATTTTGAGGCTGTAAGAATTTACACCTAGAATGACAGGAAGCCAAGCGTCATTTACACCATCATGATTTGGTGTGAACGATGTTGGCGCATAGAATACTGACCCTGAAATACTTACTTCTCCTGTTGCAGTATTTACACAGCCATAGTCGTTTATTATGGTTTGGGTTATTGTGAAGTTTCCGCCATCAGAGTAGATGTAGGTGCCATTGCAATCCTGCATAGAACCTCCGTCACCAAAATTGTAATAGCAGTCAACGTCTTCATCTCCAAGGTTTGTGATGTTGACCACTGGGGTTAAAATGTCTACTTGGTTTGGGTCTACATCGAATGCTGCAAATGGAACAGGGTAGGTGTTGACTAAATTTTCCTGAAGCATTGAAAGTTCTTGAGTGCAATAGCCACCTGTAGTCATTTCTAATGTTACGTCAAATTGGCCGGAGTATAAATACTGATGCACTGTGTTTACAGCATTTGCTGTTGTGCCATCACCAAAATGCCATAGGTATGATGTCCCAGTATTTGTTGTGCTGAGATTAGTGAAAGTAACTTGGTGAGGTGGGCAGCCTTCAAGTGGTCCAGCGCTAAAATCAACAGTAGGATCTTCAATTGCTTCAACTTGAGCTGTGAAAGATTGAATACACCCGTCAAGTCCCGGGACCTCAGCTGTTAGAGTGACATCATACACTCCGGGATTTAAATATGTCAGGTTGCTAACAGTTGGGCCATTAGTGTTTGCTGTTACAATATCTCCACCAAAATCCCAGCTATAAATTGTATTTACGTCAATTGAAGCTATTCCAACCATAGAGAAGTTATGACTCGAAAAACAGTCTGGTTCTGGCGGTATGAATTGAGGTTCTAATAGGTAGTGAATGTCAACAACTGCTGTTGCTGTATGAGGGCAAGTAAATGGAGCAAAAGCAGTTAAGGTTACTGTATATGATCCAGAATCAGCGTAAGTGTATGAAGGTTCGAATTCATCGCTAATGTCACCATCCCAAGGGCTGCCAAAATCCCACATGTATGTTTCAGCATTGGTGGAATTGTTTTCGAAAGTGAAGCTAAGGCCTTCGCAGAATCCGGTTTGGTCTTCAATAGAAGCAATTGGATCAGGAGGTGCTGTGAATTCAAATTCATCTTCAGCAGTACATCCGTGATTATTTACAACTAAATCTACTGTCCAGTTTTCAGCATTAGAAAAACTAATGTTTTGAGGATTAGCTATGTCTCCAGTAGAAGGTGTTCCTCCATTAAAATCCCAGAAATATGTTGCCTCACTATTTATATTGCCCGTAACTGCAAAATCAAAAACTTCAGTACTATTAATGCATTCAAAGTTGTCAATTTCAATAACCGGATCGAGTGGTTCAAATACATCGAAAATCTGTGACGACGTGTCTGCACAAGGCCAAGTAGGGTTTGCGATAAGTGTTACAATGTAAGTCCCTGTATCTGGGAATGTGAATTCAGGCTCATATTCAGTGCTGATGTCGGCGTCTGTTCCATCTACACCAAAATCCCAGATATAATCCTCCGCATTAATTGAATTGTTTTCAAATGTGAGAGTTTCTCCTATACACAGTTGTTCTGGTTGTTGAGGAGTAACGGCAGACACAATATTAGCGTCACAGAGTACAACATTGAATTGGAAGTCTCTTAATATTCTACCTATATAAATTCCGTCTCGATATTCTTCGCAACAAATTCCCATTGCGTATTGGCCTGGTGCTGTAGGTGTGCCAGTAATAAAACCTGTAACAGGATCGATTTGGAATGCAGGGTTTGATGCTATTGGATAATCTGCAGAATATCCGGGTGCGTATGGTACAGTAGTATAAGGTGGATTTGAAGGAGGGTTTGGAGCAGGGTTGTTTCCATCAGCTCCATCAAATGGCGCGCAAAAAGAATACACTAGTTCGTCACCATCTGAATCGGTAGCACTGTGGTCAAAGAAGAATTCAAAATCTGCACACAGAACAACTGGAGGGAATTCTTGGAATACAGGTGAATCGTTTTCTATTGGGTCAATAATATCATTACCAGGAATTGTGACTGTTGATGTCATCCCTGGAAAGTTTCCGAAGTTTGATCCTAGGTTACTAATGGTTGGGTTTCTACAGCAACGTTGCCAAACTACAGTGTACCCATCACCGTTTGGTGGTAGAGAAATTACTTGTGTGTATACGGCCTCCTCAACGCATAGATCTGAAGGAGGTATCCCGCAGGGGTTAGTCATGATTACAGGAACGTTTTGGACTGTATTGGCATTTAAAAACACATCGTAGACATTTACCATCATGTTGTTTCCGCTATCGAAAACACCTAGTGAAATAATATTGTCAAAATCAGTTCCTTGAGTATTTGCAGGCCCACACTCACGGTATACTTTGAGTATGATGGAATAATTTCCACCGCCTAAGTCCTCATAATACATATCGCTACCTATTAAGTGCGTTGCATTTGCGTCTAAGGAGCAAAGGCCCAAACAAACTAACAAGATTATTGATAATAATATTTGAGAAAAGCGTTTCACGAGTTAAAGGTAGGCTATATTCACGGCGTGGAAAAAGAGGAAGTCCATGAAAAACAGACGTCGTTTTACGATTTAGAGTTGCATCCAGATATTGAGGATGGGCTAGATTCGATGGGATTTAAAAATCCAACCCCAATTCAAGCTGAGGCAATTCCACATATACTTGATAGGCGTGACCTATTAGGTATTGCTCAAACAGGTACTGGAAAAACTGCCGCTTTCCTCTTGCCTACAATGGATAGGATTCTAGATACTCCTGACAATGGAAAGGTAAAGGCTCTAGTTGTAGTACCTACACGTGAGTTAGCATTGCAGATAGATCAGGCAACCGAAGGATTTGGTTATTATACAGGTGTTTCTAGTCTTGCTATTTATGGAGGGGGGACAGGAAAAGAATTTGACAGAGAAAAGAAAGCATTAAAGCAGGGTGCTGATATTGTAATTGTCACTCCTGGTAGAATGTTGTCTCATTTGAATTTGGGTTATGTAGACTTAAGTGAACTTGAATTTTTGATTCTTGACGAGGCTGATAGAATGCTAGATATGGGATTTCATCAGGATATTATGCGAATCGCATCTCATTGCAAAAAGGAAAAGCAGGTATTGTTGTTCAGTGCAACTATGCCTGAAAAGATGAGGCGACTAGCTCATGATCTTCTTAATAATCCCGTTACAGTTCAGCTTGCATTAAGTAAGCCTGCAGCAAATGTGAAGCAAAGTGCTTATGTGCTTTTTGATCACCAAAAAGATGCAGTTTTAGTAGATATACTCAAGCGCAAAAAGGTAGAGAGTGGAATCGTGTTTACTTCTAGGAAAAAGACTGTAAATCAAGTTGTTAGAGCGCTGAGGCAAGCAGGGATTAAATGCGGGAAAATATCATCTGATCTTAAGCAAGAAGAAAGGGAGGAGGTGATGTTAGGATTTCGCCAGAAAATGATTCCTTTACTTGTTGCTACAGATGTGGTTTCTAGAGGTATTGATATTGACAGTATCGAAATTGTAATTAATTACGATGTACCTCCAAACGAGGAGGATTATGTGCATAGAATAGGTAGGACAGCTAGAGCTCAGCGAAAGGGTGAAGCATTTACTTTAATCGTGCCTGATGACATGCAAAGGTTTGGGAGAATTGAGAAATTGATTGAAAGAACCGTTGATAAGTTGGACTTACCGAAGGGTTTAGGAGATGCTCCTAGATACGACCCTGAGCGCGGGAAACGCAGAAATAGCTTTAAGGGTAGAAAGCCACGTAACAAGTTCAGTCACAAAAAGAAACCAAAAGGCCAGTATGGAAAAAAGCGATAATTGATATGTCAGGGGTATTGTGTTTTTTCTGATATTTATAATATTCAAACATAATTATCATGAAATTCGGTTGTCTCATTTCTATCTTTTTGATGTGCTCTCAGGTTTTTTGCCAGATTGAGAGCTCTGATATTTTACAAAGAGGAGCTATATCCAATGGTGGAGAAACTGTTGAGCTAGACTCGAATAATGAGAGATTTGTAATCCAGCAATCGATAGGCCAATCTTCAGTAATAGGTTTGGCAAGTTTGGGTAGTGTAAACGTGCTTCAGGGCTTTATTCAGCCAGACTTTCTAGATAAAATTTTGACCCCTGACATGCCTGCAGGATTAGATGTAGACATTTTTCCTAATCCCTTTGACACGCATTTGTACTTGCAGTTTGATTTTGTGCCTAAAACAAATGTGGTTGTTAGCGCATTTGATGTGATGGGTAGGGTGGTTTGGTCTAATTCATATGCTTCTTCAGACCAAATAACTATTGAACCAACTAACCTTAATTACGGATACTACTTTTTCAAAGTTGAATGCAATGGCATGCAACGAGTAGAGAAAATATTAAAAAATAAATAATGAAGAATTTAACCACTTTAATTATTGCAGTGTTTGCTTCCGCAGCAATGATAGGCCAAGAGGTTTATCTAGAAACGGGGCTTAATACTACTAAATTCGAATTCAACGATTCGGAAGGAGATTTAAATGACACATTTCAGTCCAAGTCAAATGATTTCTTTAGCATAGGTGCTAGATATCACTACAGAGATGCTTTCAGTTTTACTGGTGGGGTGTCTTACGTAGGGATTGGCTCGATTGGAACAGACGTAGACGGCCAAAACTATGTGGACTACTCTCTAGACTACTTTTTCATTAATGTTGGAGGAGAGTATCAAGTGTTTGATTACAAAGAGGCGTCAGTACATGTGAAAGCGAATGCTGGGTTTGGGATTATGATGAATGGTACTCAGGTGCTGAATAATACGGTTTATTCACTGCCAGGAGATAACGATTTTGGAT
Organism: Methanobacteriota archaeon; assembly: GCA_002723115.1. Lineage (GTDB taxonomy): Bacteria > Bacteroidota > Bacteroidia > Flavobacteriales_D > Sanyastnellaceae > UBA974. Next base: position 17,246 of record PBNL01000037.1, read on the forward strand.
CAGCCTTGTATAGCATAAATCTAGGTGTGAAAGGGTCACTTGCTTTAAATGAAAAAGCAGATGTTTATATGCAGTGTTTGGGTGGATATAGTGATCCAATTGGAGTTATTGGGGATGTAGGAAGTTTAAGGGTGCTGAATGCTTGCATTAACCTTGGTTTTTCACAAAGACCAAAGAAACAACGCATAACCACCAACCGAAGCATGATCAAGCGAACATTCAAAGAGAAGGGTTTGTCTTATGCTTCCGAACTTGCTCTTCTTAACTCAAAAGATTTGCTTACAATTATGAAGTGGAACAAAGAAAATAACATTCACTTCTACAGAATGTCCTCAGACCTTATACCTTGGGCTTCTGAATATGAACTAA
>PBNL01000038.1 GCA_002723115.1 Methanobacteriota archaeon
AGAGCCGAAGTGATTTGGCCTAAAGAACAAACCTTACCCACCTCCATCATCTTCTCGAAAATGTTTTCATTATTTATAGCAGCAGATTGAATTTCCTCCAACAAGTTTCCAGCCTTCTCCTTATTACCCTTCTGTAGGTTTTCTAGATTGCGCAATTGCACCTTCTTTTCATCGTCTGTAGCTCTGATAACCTCACCTGGAATAATTGTAGGAGAGCCCTTAGAACTCAAGAAAGTATTCACACCAACTATCTCGTATTTTCCAGTGTGCTTCAATGTCTCATAATGCAGGCTCTCCTCCTGAATCCTAGAGCGTTGGTACATAGTCTCCATTGCACCTAAAACTCCTCCTCGCTCAGTAATATTGTCAAATTCCATCAATACAGCTTCTTCAACAAGATCAGTTAGCTCTTCAATGATGAAAGATCCTTGCATTGGGTTTTCGTTCATAGCTAACCCAAGCTCCTTATTTATTATCAACTGTATTGCCATCGCTCTACGTACGCTTTCCTCCGTTGGAGTAGTAATTGCCTCGTCATACGCGTTTGTATGTAGCGAGTTGCAGTTGTCGTAGATGGCGTATAGTGCCTGTAGAGTTGTACGTATGTCGTTGAAGTCGATTTCCTGTGCGTGGAGTGATCTCCCTGAGGTTTGGATGTGGTACTTGAGCATTTGAGCTCTAGGTGATGCACCATATTTCTCCCTCATTGCTTTAGCCCAAATCCTACGAGCAACACGCCCAATCACAGCATATTCAGGATCTACTCCGTTAGAGAAGAAGAAACTAAGGTTTGGCCCAAACGCATTAATGTCCATCCCTCTACTCAAGTAGTATTCAACATAAGTGAATCCGTTTGCTAGAGTGAATGCAAGCTGGGTAATTGGATTTGCTCCAGCTTCAGCGATGTGGTAACCGCTGATAGAGACAGAATAGAAGTTTCGGACTTTTTCGTCGATGAAGTACTGTTGAACGTCACCCATAAGTCTAAGGGCAAATTCTGTAGAGAATATGCATGTGTTTTGGGCTTGGTCTTCTTTAAGAATGTCAGCTTGAACTGTGCCTCTCACAGATGTTAAAGCTTCGACCTTGAGTTTGCTGTATACTTTAGCATCCAATACCTCGTCTCCAGTACATCCAAGTAACATAAGGCCTAAACCATTGTTGCCCTCTGGGAGTTCTCCTTCATAGCGTGGGCGTTCTAAGCCTTTGTCGTCCCATTTGGCATTTAAGACTTTTTCTACCTCTTTTTCGAGACCATTTTCTAAAATGTACTTCTCGCAACGCTGATCAATAGCAGCATTCAGGAAGAATGCCAAAAGCATAGGCGCCGGACCATTGATAGTCATCGAAACTGATGTGGTTGGATCACACAGATCAAAACCGCTATAAAGTTTCTTCGCGTCATTCAGTGAACAAATACTCACGCCCGCATTTCCAACCTTTCCGTAGATGTCAGGGCGGAGGTCAGGGTCGTTTCCGTACAGAGTAACTGAGTCAAATGCCGTTGATAACCTTTTGGCTGGCATGCCAAGGCTCACATAGTGGAATCTCTTATTGGTTCTCTCTGGACCACCTTCACCAGCAAACATTCTGGTTGGGTCTTCGTTTTGTCTTTTGAACGGATATATGCCTGCAGTAAAAGGGAAGGAGCCAGGAAGGTTTTCTTGTGCAGACCATCTAACCAAGTCACCCCATGAAGAATAAGCGGGTAGACTGATTTTAGGTATGCTCTGATGAGAAAGAGATGTTCTCTTTGTAGGAACATCGATTTCCTTATCCCTCACCTTAAATGTGAAAATATCTGACTTATATCTCTCTTTAAGATCTGGCCATTGCTCTAGCCAAGCTGCAATTTTAGGATCGAGTTCTAGTCTTACTTCTTTAGCTTTTGCTTCAATTTCTTCGCGTGTTTTACCCTCGAATTGATTAGCAGAATTTTCAAGACTGTAAAGTGTTTCAGCAACTACAGCTTGCTTTTTCATGTTTCTATCGTACGCCCTGTTGTTTTCAGAAATCTCACTTAGGTATCGAACTCTAGAAGGAGGGATGATAAATATTTTCTCAGATGAATCACCCTCTAATTCTCTATTTGGGTCTAAATCAGCGCCAGTCTTATCATGAAGGCACTTCATTAGCATGGTATATAGGTCGTTGGTTCCTGGATCGTTGAATTGACTGGCAATTGTACCTATTACCGGTAGTTCTTCATCCTTGGCGTCCCATAAATCATGATTTCGCTTGAATTGCTTTCTCACGTCTCTAATAGCGTCCTGAGCTCCTCGTTTATCAGATTTGTTTATTGCTACTACGTCAGCAAAATCAAGCATGTCAATTTTTTCAAGCTGAGTTGCAGCACCAAATTCTGGAGTCATAATGTAGAGAGCTACATCACTATGCTCCATGATTTCTGTGTCGCTTTGGCCTATGCCTGAAGTCTCTAAAATAATAAGGTCAAACTCTGCAGCTTTGAGCACATTCAATGCTTCATTAACGTGCTTACTAAGCGCAAGGTTAGATTGTCTAGTGGCAAGAGAACGCATATAAACTCTTTCATTGTTTATTGAGTTCATCCTAATTCTGTCCCCTAAAAGTGCTCCTCCTGTTTTTCTTTTAGAAGGGTCAACACTAATTAAGGCTATTCTCTTTTCAGGGAAACCTGCTAAAAATCTTCTCACTAACTCATCAACCATTGAAGATTTGCCAGCGCCTCCTGTACCTGTAATTCCTAGAACTGGCACATTTTTAAGTTCAGGGTATACCTTAGAAAGGGCTTTTGAGAAATCATCAGCGTTGTTTTCAGCAGCTGTTATAGATCTTGCTAAATCAATAATGTTTTTCTCGGGTAATCTATCTAAAGCACCGTCTAATTCTTCTATCGAGCTAATTGTCTTGTAGTCAGACCGACTTACAAGGTCATTAATCATTCCTTGAAGCCCCATCTCTCTACCATCGTCTGGGTGGTAGATGCGTTCGATGCCGTAATCGTGAAGACCTTTGATTTCCTCAGGCAAAATTGTTCCACCACCACCACCAAAAATTTTAATGTGGCCAGCACCTCTCTCATCAAGCAAATCCTTCATATATCTGAAGTATTCATTGTGACCACCTTGATATGATGTCATAGCAATAGCTTGAACATCCTCTTGAATGGCAGTGTTTACAACTTCATCAACGCTTCTGTCGTGTCCAAGGTGAATTACTTCGCATCCTGTACGCTGAATAATTCTGCGCATTATGTTTATTGCGGCATCGTGTCCGTCAAATAAACTTGCAGCTGATACTATTCGAACTTTGTTCTCAGGTTTATATGGTTTTGCTGCTTCCATCTTCTCAATTTGCTAGTGCAAATCTAACCCAAACAAGATGGGCATAGAGTCTACTTTTAGAGTAGTGAAAATCAGTAATTATAGAACCTTCACGCTTTTTCTATCATTTTTCATGAGAAATCCGTTATTTTGCGGTCTTGAATTAATGCCACATTTTACTTTGGATATTTCAATTACTTGCATGAAAATTCGCTTATTCCTGTTAGGAATAGGGCTTATGTTGACATCAATAACTCAAGCCCAAATGACGGGCGTAGTTGTTGAAGTTGATACAGCTTTCTACGGTCCTAACACTCCTACACCGGACGACATGTTCGATCCTGCCGGTCTATTAGACGGTTTTGTAACCTATAAAGTTTACGCAGAGTTTGCTAACGCTGATGATGTACTTAGTGCCATTTTTGCAGATGTAGACGCACTAGGAACTTCACCAATGGCAATAGATGCTCCATGCGGATGCCATAATCCAGTAGACGGATCATTGTTAATGGATGCAACTAATAACTCATTGTTTTGGGCTAGCGGTTTTGCAGATTGGGAGTACGACACTTATTGGACAATAGGAATGCCGAGTAGTGATGCTCCAGGTATATTGCCTCAATCTACTCCTGGTATGCCTGCAGGTACAGAGATTTGCGATTCAGAAGTAACAAATGGATCAGCTTTCCTGACAGGTGGGCCTATCAATGCTATAGCAGGAGATGATCTTAAAATATTAATAGCTCAAGTAACTACATGTGGTGATTGGTGTATTAGTGCAAACTTCCAAGTATTTATTGGAGGAGACCAAACAAACGAACAGTTTTACCTTATGGATGAGTTTGAGTGCACTGAAGATCCATGTGAAATCTATCTAGAACAGGAACCTACAGTATCTGGAAACATTCTTCCATGTGCAGGTGGTGAATCTGCAGTTGAAGTAGAGTTTATTGGTGAAGGGTCTATGTCACTGGCAGAATTCACATTGTACGATCAAAATGGAGATATAGTTGCAGGTCCGCAAAACTCATCTACGTTTGACAACCTTGGTCCTGGAAACTACACTATGCATGTAGTTGATGAATTTACGTGTAGAGACACAACAGAATTTGAGGTAATCGAACCAACACTAATTACAGCTGAGTTTGAGCTTCTTACAGATAACAATTGTTTTGGCGAGGGCGATGCCTCGGTATGTATAACTGCAGATGGTGCTGCTGGAGGAACTGGTGCACTTTCAATCCAAGCATATGATCCAACTGGAGCTCAAATTGGATCAGTTGACGGGGCAGATGAGTGTTGGACTAATCTAGTATGTATTGATGGAGATGGTGCTTTTACATTTAGCGTGTCTGATGCTGAGGGATGTGAGATTGATACCACTATAAACGTAAACTGCCCATTGCCAATAATAGATAGTCTATTTGTTACTCAAATTGATTGTAATGGAAATGCTAACGGAACTATTTACGGTGAGGTAGAAGGAGGGTCAGGTGATGTTTATTTACATCTAAATTCTGACTCGCTTTTAGCTCCTAATACTTTTACTGATTTAGCTCCAGGAAATTATAATGTTCAGCTTATCGATGCATTTGGTTGTTCGCCTGGATCTCAGGTGGTTGAGATAACTGAGCCACCTGCACTAGGGTTGCAAATTTTAAGTGCAGCACCAATTACATGTGGTTCAGACTGTAATGGTGCTGTGACATTAGCTTATTCAGGTGGAACAGGTGAATTATCACTAATGATAATTGACCTCTTGACAACGGATACAATTCCAACATTGGATTCACTTTGTGCATCTGATTACACGGCTACTGTTGTTGATACAAATGGTTGTGTAGTAATAGAACCTTTCACAATTGATGCACCACCTCCATTAGAATTTTTGATTTCTCCGACTAACGCAACATGTACAGGAATGAGCGATGGATCGGCGGATGTTTTCCCAGCAGGTGGAACTGGGGAACTTACATGGGGAGTGCTAGATACACTTGGAAATGAAGCAAACCTTAACAATCTAAGCGAGATGAGTTATACGGCTTGGGTCGTAGATGTACTGGGTTGCGAATATTCAGAAGACTTTACTGTAGGTGTTGATATAGTTACAGACATGATTCTAACAACGTTTGCTTCTCCTGTAACATGCTGGAATGAGGCAGATGGTACTATTACTGTAAGCGTTCATGGCGGAAATGCACCATTTACATATTTATGGTCTGATCCATACAGCCAGACGACTTCAACTGCGATAAACCTAACTGAAGATACTTACTCTATTACAGTTACAGATTCAATTGGTTGTAATCTTACAGTTGCAGAAACAGTTGATAATATAGAAGGATGTTTATTTATAGCTGATGCGGTAACACCCAACTTTGATGGATACAACGACGAATGGATTGTAGGTGGACTTCAGGACTTCCCAGAATCAAATGTGAAGGTATACAATCGCTATGGTCAACTGTTGTTTGAATCAATTCCTGGTGAGGATGTTCATTGGGATGCAACTTTCAACGGCAATAAACTTCCAGTAGCTGATTACTACTACGTTATAATGTTAAGCCCAGATGATGTGCCAATCACTGGAACAGTAACTATTAAATACTGATATCATGAAGAGATTAATAATCGCAATTACAGCCTTGTTTGTCTTTTCAGCTTCAGCTGAGGCACAACAGAGATTTAGAAGGACATCATTTCCAATAAATTCATTCGTAGTTAATCCTGCAGTAGCAGGTACGGAATCGTATTCAGTTTTTGGGATGTCATACAGAAATCAGTGGGCAGGATTTGAAGGCTCACCTACAACAATGCTCTTGTCTGGACATTCTGCAGTAGGAGAATCTATAGGAGCAGGAATTCTGATATATAGAGATGATATGGGAGGCGCTGTAAGCCAAACTGGATTTGAGATCACTGGTTCATATCAATTGAAGTTGCCTAATACAGATATGTTCTCATTTGGACTTTGTCTACAGGGAACTCAGTTTGGTTTTGATGGAAGGGATCTTAATCTTTGGCATCAAAATGACCCAGCAATTAGTGGGAATATGGAAACTACATTTGGAGTAGATGCTTCAGCAGGAATGCTAGTTTTTGGTGAAGATTACTATATGGGAATTTCAGTATCAAACCTTTTACAAGATGAGTTAAATCTTCAAGCTGTTGATACTGCTAATAACAGAAGTATCAGGCATTACAGAATTATGGGTAGCTACACATATGATGTGTCAAGGGAAATTGCTATTCAAGGTTCTGGTATGGTTAGACTTACTGAGGTAACTCCTATTCAAATTGACACCTACGCTAGAGGTATTTATACTCACAGAAGATCTGGTTCACAATACTGGGGTGGAATGGGGTATAGACTAGGTGACGCAATTAATGTTAGCCTTGGAATGATCTATGCAAATGTTGGTGTAGGTTATTCATATGACTTTACTACTAGTGGAAACCTATTAGGTCGCCACTCTCACGAATTAAATCTTACATATTTCCTTCCAAACGCTAGGTATGGAAGAGGATACAGAAAAGTGTTGGATAGAGGTCGTCTAGTTAGATAATAGAAAGAGAAAAAAGAAAGATGATGAAAGGATTAGGTATAACAGTGGTTCTAGCAGCTCTAGTAGCTTCGCCACTTTGCGCACAATTTGTACAATTAGATGTAGATGTTGTAGCTGAACACACAGAAGGAATTTTAAGGGGCCAAAAAACTTACAGGGTTTATGGTGTTTTTGAAAACCAAGGGGACATAGTTGATGCAGTTTATGGAGAGAAATCAGCTCCACTTGAGGTGAAGACCTCTACTAGTTTTTACCAGCATGAAAGAGGTGGTGCTCTTACTACTGAAATTCAGAGGTACGACATAAGTGTAGCTCCAGAACTTGCTTATGACAGTTGGGTTACTATAGGTCTTGAGGATAACTACTTAAATGCTCTTTCAGGTTTTATTATGGAATTTGGAACATTTGAGACTGAAGGCGGTGCTATTGCGACCAATAACGGTGCTTGGTTTGTAACTCCAGATAAGCGTCAAGCATTAGCTGGCGAATCAAAGCGCATACTTTTAATGCAATTAACCACTGATGGTGTTGTTGAAGGCATCATAAATGTTCACGGTCGTACTAAAGCTATTTACGATGAAAACGGTGAGCAAATTGGTGGTGGAGATGAAATCAAGGCTGAAGGCTTAGTTTTCACTGCCCAATAAACATACTTAAGACTAAAACTTGCTAGCCAAGTGTGAACCAGTTAGACTGTGTTTGCACTTGGCTAATTCTTTGGGAGTACCAGAGAATACTAAAGAGCCTCCATTCTCGCCTCCATTTGGCCCCAAGTCTATTACATAATCTGAATTTGCAATAACATCAAGTTGATGTTCAATAACAATTATGCTGTGTCCTTGCACAATTAATCGCTCGAATGACTCTAGTAGTTTAGCAACATCGTGAATATGAAGCCCTGTAGTAGGCTCATCAAATACAAAAAGAGTATGACATTGTCTACTACCTCTAGATAAAAATGTAGCTAGTTTAATTCTTTGGGCTTCACCACCACTTAAAGTGTTAGAACCTTGCCCCAGACTTACATATCCTAGTCCAACATCATATAAGGGCTGGATTTTGTCTAATAGTTTTCTAACTGTTGTGCTCATCTTTTCACCTTCATTAGGTTGGAAGAATAGCAAAGCATCCTCAACAGTCATACTTAGGATGTCATAGACGTTTTTGCCTTTATAAGTAATGTCTAAAATGTGGTCTTGAAATCGTTTTCCTCCACAACTGTCACACTTTAATTTTAAATCAGCCATGAACTGCATTCCAACAGTTACAGACCCTTCGCCTTCACATTCCTCGCACCTTCCTCCAGCAACATTAAAACTGAAGTGAGATGGTTTTAAGCCGTTAGCTTTTGCGTGTTGAGTAGCACTCAACAATGCTCTTACTTCGTCATATCCCTTTACGTATGTGATTGGACATGAGCGAGACGATTTACCAATTGGATTCTGGTTAATGTATTCTAAAGTAGTAATTGACTCAAGATCTCCATTTATTTCTGTAAATCCTTTTGCAATAGGGGGAATTCCTTCAATAGCTGCTTTTACAGCTGGAACTAATAATTCTCCAACAAGAGTACTTTTCCCAGAACCACTAACACCTGTAACAGCTACTAATCTCCTTAAAGGAAATTCCACATCTATATTCTTCAAATTATTTGCCCTAGCACCCAGAATTTTAATTTTATCCTTTGACGATCTTTTATTTGAAGAATTAATGATAGTTGAATTACCACTCAAGTACGAGGCAGTAATAGAAGGATGATCAGCAGAAAGATTAACAATTTCTTTTGCTGGACCGCTAAACACCACCTCACCTCCAAAAGAGCCAGCCATTGGCCCCATGTCAATAATGTGATCGGCTGAATTCATGATCTCGTCATCGTGTTCAACTACAACAACTGTGTTTCCTAGATTTCTTAAGTTGTGTAGTACATTGATAAGTTTAGATGTGTCCTCTGGGTGAAGCCCTATGCTGGGCTCATCAAGCACATATGTAGATCCAACTAGTGCACTTCCTAGACAGGTGCTTAGTACTATCCTTTGGCTTTCTCCTCCACTCAAAGTATTACTTGGCCTCATAAGAGTTAGATATTCTAAGCCCAAATCACACAAGCACTCAAGCCTTTCTGAAATTTCCTTCAATAATCTCTTTGCTACTTTCCTTTCTGTATCTGAGAGTTTAATGCTTGAAAAATGATCCCTAACTCTAGTTAAAGGCATAGCTAGTAACTCAGGCATTGTAACACCATCAATTTTCACATAAGATGCTTCTTTCCTAATTCTAGATCCATGACAATCAGGACAGGCGGTACGCCCTCTGTAACGGCTCAACATTACCCTGTACTGTATCTTATAACTCTTTCGCTCTAAATATTCGAAGAAGTCATTTAATCCTTTGAAGCTTTTTGTTCCATGCCAAACCTTATCAACCTCCTCTTCACTTAATTCATACCAGGGCTTGTGAATGTCAACTCCTTCTGAAGACGCTCCTAGAATGACCTTGTCTTTCCATTTTTTCATTCTATCACTACGCCATGGAGCGACAGCATCACTAAAAATGCTTTTAGAAGTATCAGGCACAACCTTCTCAGGGTCAATCCCCAATGTGCTACCAAATCCTTCACAAGTTGGACATGCACCGTCAGGATTGTTGAAGCTAAATAAATCAGGTCTAGGTTCTATAAAGACTAACCCATCTCGCTCAAACCTATTATTGAAATTCTCACATTCATTTGAATCAGGAATGACTATGCTGCATTCACCAGCACCCTCAAAAAATGCAGATTCAATCGAGTCAGCAAGTCTAGCAGGTTCATCCTCGGCTGCTTTGACACTCATTCGGTCTATAACTAACTCAATTCTGTCTTTCTTAGAAATTTTGGTATCTATAATGTCTTCCAACATTACAACATCACCTTTTACCAAAACTCTAGAAAAACCCTGCTGACTCAAGAGTTTCAATTGTTGTTCAATTGTTCGGTCTTCTCTTTTAATTATTGGAGCAACAACCATAAATCTATCGCCGCTATCTCGCTTAAAAACATAATCCACAACATTAGTAACCCTATCCCTTTTTACCTCTTCTCCAGATATGGGGCTGAAAGTCCTGCCAATTCTTGCATATAATATTCTCAGATAATCGTGAATCTCAGTTCTAGTTCCTACGGTACTCCTTGGACCACCTGCTGATGTTCTTTGCTCAATAGCAATAGCAGGAGAGAGACCGCCAATGGAATCCACAAGCGGTTTGTCTAATCTTCCGAGGAATTGTCTTGCATACGATGAAAGAGATTCTACATACCTGCGTTGACCTTCTGCATATAATGTGTCAAAGGCAAGTGAACTCTTTCCTGATCCGCTAAGCCCCGTAATTACTGTGAGTTTGCGCTTGGGTATGTCCACATCTACTCCCTTCAAGTTGTGCATTCTAGCTCCTCGAATCTCTATATGCATGTGGATGTTGTTAAATCGAATTAGATTTTTTTAGCAGTTCGAAGTTAGGCTAGTTTTGGGCTATTCAAAATAAAATCATAGCTTAGTGCCTGTTGAATCAGAAAAAACAAACGCTATAGAAACACTTCTACTTTAATCCTTACTTATTGAGCCAGAAAATCTGGCATCATGTAAACCTTTTAAAGTGTAGTGTTATGCGTACTTCTTTATCTGACAGCGAGTTGATCCGTGCTTACCGCGGAGGAGACGAGCAAGCCTTTGAGATTTTATTAACCCGTCATCAGGAGAGAGTTTACACGAAAATTAATTTTATCGTGCGAGACTCTGAACTTGCAAATGACCTTTTCCAGGACACCTTCATAAAGGTTGTTCGCCTTTTGAAAGAAGGCAAGTATGTTGAAGAAGGTAAATTCCTCCCTTGGATCCTGCGTATCGCCCACAATATGTCGATTGACCACTTCCGTCGCAATAAAAAGATGCGAATGGTGCGATCTAGAGATGAGGTGGATGTTTTTGCTACTATTGATACAGGTGATGCACATATTGAAGATTTACTAGTTGAAGGCCAAATCCACTCAGACGTACGCCGTATCATAGATGAGCTTCCCGAAGATCAGAGAGAAGTTGTAAGAATGAGGATGTACGATAACCTTAGTTTTAAAGAAATTGCAGATACAACAGGGGTGAGTATCAACACTGCTTTAGGCAGAATGAGATACGCGGTCATTAACCTCAGGAAGATTGTAGGAGAAAATAATATTCAACTAACTCCTTACTGATGCAATAAGATCAAAATTCATGCGTTAGGGAGTTGTAATTCAAAACCCTAGTGCATGAAGAACATGCTTCCAAGTTTCCTTATTTCTGAACAAAAAACTAAGCCCAAACTCTCTTCATTAAGAGCAATTCTTGACTATTCAAAGTCATACCACTGTGTAAAAACCAAGTGTTTAGGGAAGGTAGGTGTGCTGCTTAATTAAAAAGTAGCACACCTACTTTTTTTGTTTCAGCTAACCGCTGCTTTATCGGTTATTCCACAATCCTCATTACTATCCCAAGCTTTTCAAGCGGCCAATCGCTGTCGTCCTTGGGAGTAGCGGCTATTCTATCAGCCACATCCATCCCCCTCACAACCCTTCCAAAAACAGTGTGCTCACCATCTAAGTGCGGCGCCCCACCCAGTTCCTTGTAAGATCTCAATTGGTCTTCCGTGTACTTCCTTCCTTTCTCGGTTTGGATTTGCGACAACTCAACGTCCCCAATCCGTCTCCCAGTAACTATGTAAAAATCGTAAGCCGAACTACGCTTACCAGGATTGTTCGAATAACTCCTCGACATTGCCAGTGCGCCCCTTGTATGCACAAACCCGTCTCTCAGTTCGGGCTCCAACGTATGCTGCCCAATCAGGAACCTCTGCTGTTGCGGCTTTTCCTCTTCGCTATTCCCACCCTGAATCACAAAATCGGGAACAACCCTCGTAAACTCAGTTTCAGTATAGTACTGCCTGTGAATTTTGTAAAGAAAATTCAGGCTGTGCATAGGAGTTTCCTCAAAAAGCTCGAGCTCAATCTCTCCGTGTTTAGTCTCTAGAATCACATTTCTTATCCCATTTTCTTCACCCCATTCAGTCAGAAAAGCCTCTGTGTTTTCATTCGTTAATTTGGGATATCCTATACCAAGCATTGCAGCAACTCTAGCTTCTAGAGCACTGTCTACAGGAGCCACCTCAGCAACTACTTCCTCTTTCTCAACGACAACACCTTCCTGTCCTCCACACGCCATCAAACCCAATAAAATTAAAGCGACACAAAATCTGTAATCCATGCCCCGAATCTAATACACTATCTTGCACTCGTGAAAATTGCAGCCCAAATATTAAGATCAACCCTCTTTTTGCTTCTCATATGTCAGACTCAATTGACATTCGCTCAGGATTGGCTAGACGAGGAAGAGGGGTGGGGCCCGAGGCGAAGGGGGATAGAGTTTGGGCTAAACATGGGTGTATATCAGGCAAACAATGGCCTCTACACTTCCTCAGCAAATTTCTATAATGGAGATGGATATTTTGAGTTAGGAGACAATACTGCAACACTTTATTCTATTGAAGAGAGGATGTATTTGGGCACTACTGATGAGACGATCCAAAACATGCTTAACGTTAGCAGTTTTGAAATCCCATACGATGCGTATTCTTTGAATATGATGTATAATCCATCGATGTTGTTTGGGCTTAAAATGGTGGGTTTCTTTAACCCTGAGGCTGCTATTGTCCTTGCTGCTGATGTTGCTTCATTAAAGGCCAAAGGAGCCTACACAATTAACGCCGGCACGATACAACCAGGCCAAAACACAAACACAAGAGTCTATGGAGTATTTGGAGAGGAAAGGAGAATGATGACAATGCTTGGATTCAGAACCTCTTTTTATATCACAGATAGATCTTCTTGGGTTTTTGAATTCGGCGAAATCATGACTGCAACAAGAATTGAGAGAAATTACTTCAATGTTGAGCAGGCTACGTTCGATTTGATCACTCAGTTTAATGGCCCTGGAAACTTTAATGGCCCAACATCTAATCTAACCAACTTTGGTTTTGGTCAGTATGCCACAATCGGTCTAGAGGCATTATTTGAAGAAGGAGGTAACCTTGAGGCAAACTTTAGACTTAGCAGGGATAGAATCAAGCTCGGTTCACAAGAGGAAGACTTTAATGGCGATGTAAAAGGATACAATATGATTCAGTGGAATTTCGCACTTTACGTAACGTGGATGATTCCTCCTCATATTGGCGATTTCGTAAGAGCTTCTTTCTAAAGTGATCTACGAATAATCTTACTCGGATTTAGTTCCATTAAATTCAATGAGAATGTCCAGTACTTATAAGGTTCGTAATTTTCGTCTTCTAGTATTTGATCTGAATAAAGTGGCATTTGTACACTAACAGGTCCTAATTGATATGTAAGTCCAGCAACAGCATCCGTTAGATCATCTCCGCTTAAGTACCCTACAAAGACATCCATATTTTTTCTTACATCCATATCGACTCTTGCACTAACAAACCACTCATTTACAAAATGAAAAACTGGTAACGCACCATAAAGGTTAGGAGCTTGGGCATCGAAAAAACCTCCGCCATTTCGGCCTAATAGTAAAATGTCAGCCATCGGGTCGTAATTACTGTTGAATCCGTTAGTAGGTAATTGAAAATGAGACCATTGATCAAGATTGTGAATGTATGTTCCTAGTAAGCTCAATGAGATTACATCTCTATCCTTATTTAGCCTATGACTAACGCTGTAGTTTGCCATTGCAACTAAATTTTGGTTAGAAGACATAGCAGGTGGTTCAGGCAAAACACTCTCTAAATAGTCAAAATTGAAATACCTAAGTTCTAATCCAAACTGCTGTTGAATGCCTACAAATAGTTGGCTTGCATTAGAAGCTGCGAATCGCAATTTATGAGATTGGAGAATAGGATTTTCAAGGAATCCGGCATCATCATTATCAGTTGTAAAGCCTGCTCTTAATACGTACTCGTATTCGAGGTTAGATTTCCAAGGTGAATTAACCACTTTATTGAATTTTCTATTGAGATTGACACTTAATCTGTGCGTTGGCTTAGACTCTAGTACAGAACCCCATGTAGGAACTAAAGGGTCCAAAGTCTTAAACCTCGAAGCTCTAGCTCGAGCACTCAACTTACCAACGCTGTATGAAACGGCAGATATTCCGGCAATGTCAACACCGTCCTTGAAGCTCAAAAGCGGAGAACAATGCCATTCTAGATTTCTCATTGGAATAGCAATGTTGTGAGCGGTAATTCCGAGCATGTATCCATTGTATAGATTCCATGCTGAAGTGGGCATCCAGAAGATTTGAGTTTTGTTTCCATCCTCTAGTCTTGTTCCCATTCTGATTTGCAGAGGCTCAACTTTTCTCAATAGACCTGAGGTCTTTGAATAGTTGTTGGTTCTATCGTAATCTAGGTCGTAGCGCTCAGGGTCGATGATGACGTGAGTAGATTCATTAATTGGAAAATCAACGGTTGTCTTAGTTCCAGGAGTAGATGGTTTAACCCAAGTTGTTGCTACTAATGTGGTGTCGTTGTAGAGTGCGACCTCTGCTGGGGAGGTTTGGCCTCCTATATTTTTTAAAGTAACTGTGGTGCCTTCCTCAGAAGATTTGGCAATGCAAACAGCCCAATTATTTTGCTCCTTAGTTTTAATCCAACCCTCGAAGAACCAGCTTAAATCCTCACCACAAGAATTCTCCATACTCGCTTGAAGGTCACTAGGCAGGGGGTGTTTAAACTTCCAATCCTGGAAATACGTTTGCATAGCACGATCAAACCTTTCATCACCTAGATACCTCCTCATAAGCCCAAACACAGCAGCAGTCTTCTTATAGACAATCGCACCGTAATTGAGAGAAGAGAAAGTGTCACTGTGGCACTGAAGTGGTTGATCTACTCCTAATCTAGCTGGAAATAAATATGATAGTTCGTCTATCCATCTGTAATCAAAATCCTCTAGATCGAGCTTTTCAATAAGCTTCTGAGGAACCTTGTCAGCTATCAAGCCCAAATCCTTTCCCTCATAATATTCCATCAAATACCTGGTTTCATTAAACGAGTTTAACCCCTCATCCATCCAGGCATTAATCCTCTCGTTACTCCCTAGAATCCCATAAAACCAATTGTGACCAACTTCATGAGCAATGACTACGTTTAAGGCGAAATCACTTCCGCTTTCGCCGATAACTGTAACATTCGGGTATTCCATGCCGCCGCCTGCAGAAATGGTTCCGTCTACAGCTGTTACTTGATTGTATGGGTAATCACCGTTCCAAAGCGAGTAGTAGTAAGTTGATTTGTTTAGGTAGTCTGAAGACTTCTCCCACAGGTGTTCTTCATTTGGGGTAAACATAGCCCAAGTTGTCACCGAGCGACCACTATGAGGTAATTCTACGCTATCCTTCAACACCTTGTACCTCTTGTCTGCAAACCAGGCAAAATCGTGAACGTCCTCTTGGTGGAAATGAAGAGTTTTTGTGTTCACAGAAGATGTTGGGAATGTTAGATCAGGCTCTGGCAATTCGTCTTTGCCTTCAATTAGTTTGAAATAATCTCTTGTATTCCTGTCTAATACATCAAGTCTTGCTCTTTCACTGTCATTGTCTACGTGGCCTTCAGGCATATCCCCGGTAGCTCCAACGGTGTAGTTATCTGGTAGTGTTAGGTATACGTCAAAGGTTCCGTATTCAGAGTAGAATTCTCCTTGGCCTAGGTATGGCATAGCGTGCCATCCATCTCTGTCGTATACAGCAGGCTTGGGGTACCACTGTGTGATTTGGTATGATTGGTCAATGTGACCAAGTCTTGAAATTTCACCACTAGGGATGCGAACCTTAAACGGAGTGTAGATTTCAAGTGATTCACCTGACTTTAAAGGTGAGTTAAGTCTAATTACTGCGATATCTGGATTTTCAGGATCGTATTCCCAAGACACTTGTTGTCCATTTATTAAAAAATCTAAGTCTTCAATCCCCCCTAGGTCTTTCGCAAATGCGTAGAACATGAATAAATCCCCGCTTCTGTATTGCTGCTTAGCCAAGGCTGTCTTGCCTGAACTATAAGCGTTGGGCCATAGATGCATCCAGATTTCCGATAACCCGTCTGGACTGTTGTTTGTGTACTTAGTGGTGATCTCAGCGTTGAGCTCGTGGTTTTCATCGTCAAGTTGAACACTAATTGTGTGGTCGACTTGTTGTTGGAAGTAAGGTTGGGTTTGGGCTAGAGTAAAAAGAGGTCCAAATAAGGCTAATAGACTTAAAACTTTATTCATGGAGCCCAAGTTCGTATTTTTAGAGCATGCAAAAAACAACAATCAAGATTTGTGCTTCACTTTTAACAATTGGAGCACTTTTTTCTTCTAATAATATTGAAGCTCAATACGAGTTTACTCCATTAGTTGAATTGACTCATACCTCAGTTAAGGATCAGTGTAGAACAGGGACATGTTGGAGTTATTCAACGTCTAGTTTCCTTGAATCAGAAGCTGCTAGAATATCTGGACATGTAGTAGACATTAGCGAAATGGCAACTGTGAGGTACACATACCCTTTAAAGGCTGACAAGTATTTGAGGTATCAGGGTAAGCATCAGTTTAGCGCAGGATCGCTTTGCCACGATGTGTTGAATGCTGTTGAGGGTTGGGGTCTATGTCCTCAGTCTGAGTATAGCGGACTGAAAAATGGTGAGACTGAGCACAATCACGCTGATTTAGATGCTGCTTTACTAGCGACTGTTCAAGCATTGGCTAAAAAACCTTCGGGAAAACTTGACCCAAACTGGAGGGCAGCAGTCGATGGAGTGCTTGATTCTTACTTAGGCGAACTTCCAACTAAGTTTAACTACAGCGGTAAATCATACACTCCAGAGTCGTTTGCAGTGTTTTTAGGCATTGATCCAGACAACTATGTCAGCTTAACATCATTTACTCATCATCCTTTTGGCGAGAATTTCATTTTAGAAGTTCCAGATAACTTTTCTCATGGAGAGTTCTTCAATATGCCAATTGAAGACCTTCAGAGAGCTGTAGAAGCTGCTATTGTAAATGGTTACAGTGTTGCTTGGGATGCTGATGTGAGCGAGAAGGGATTCAGTTTCAAGAATGGTATGGCTATCCTACCTAAAGCTTCTGAGAAGGAAAACCTTTGGAAGGAAATTGTAGAGGAGCAAGAGGTGACACAGGAGTCTAGGCAGAAGGATTTTGATAATCAAACAACTACTGATGACCACCTTATGCACATTATAGGTATTTCTACAGACCAAACCGGACAAAAGTATTTCGTTATTAAAAACAGCTGGGGAACGGGTAACAAGTACGGCGGGATTCAATACGTGAGCATGCCATACTTCAGAGCCAAAACTATTGCAGTAATGGTTCACCGTGACGCTGTAAAAAGAATGATTAGATAAAGTGGATAAAGGGCAGAGTAGGTTATTGAGAAGACAGTTGTTTTTCCATTTAGATGGATTAGCATTATGTGGTGTCATCCCAGTTCTTGATGAGATAGGAGTCCTTGAACGATGTTTTGTTTCAGGTGGTGATGTAGATGAATTAGCAGGTGAATTCAGGGCTAATTCTGGATACTTAAACGTCTCTTTGAGGATGCTTTGCTCACAAGGTTTTTTAGAGGCTGTACGATCTGAAGATAAAGTACACTTTAGGCCAGCAGTAGGAAATGATCCATTTGTTTGGTTTAAACATTCAAAGGCATATGCAGCAGGTAGGACATGGATGAAGGAGATTGTAAATCATTGGAACACGCCTGAAGCACCTTTAGAACAAAGTGCAATAATTGCAATGGATGTCCTAATTGATGCTTGGGATGATATGCCAAATGATGGCATTAAATCAAGAATTAAAAGCCACCTCGCTGGTGCATTAGTAGCTCCATGGCTAGTCACACTTGGAACAATACACGGAACACGACCAATTTCTTCATGGGAAGATCACGACGCTGCTACCCTTAAAATGCATGTTACTAAACAAGAGGCTTGGGGTAAGGTCCTTAAGTGTCTAGGGTGGGATAGGACTGAGGAAGGAGAGTTCTTTCTAAAGAGATCTGCAGCTTATGGTGTAACTACGTCTTATATGAAGACGTTTATTTGGGCTAAAGAATTAATATTCGGTGACGGTGGCTATTTATGGAGAATCGAACCTGGAGACAGCGAAATACACGTTGATAGAAAACTAAACGTTTGGGGCTCTGGAGGCGCCCATAAGGCATATTTCAGCCATCTAGATGTAGTCATCAAAGAGATATTTAATGCACCATTAGAAACTCAACCCAAAGGTATTTGTGACATGGGGTGCGGAAATGGCGCACTATTGCTACACCTTATGGAGGTTGTAGAAAACGATACATTAAGGGGAAAACATCTTGAAGATCACCCTTTAATTTTAGTTGGAGCAGATTTTAATAAGGAAGCTCTTATTGCGACTTCACAGCACTTTGAGCAGGAGTCAGTGGAAGGACACTTTATTTGGGGAGACATTGGCGATCCAGATAGACTAGCATTGGACTTATGGAAATATCATAATGTGAAGCTTGGTGATTTACTAAGTGTGCGATCATTTTTAGATCATAATAGGATCTTTAATAGACCAAACCATAATAGAGAAGCCAACGCGATCTCTACAGGTGCATTTTCATTTAGGGGAGAAAGACTTAAACTTCGCGATGTAGAACAAAGCTTAAAGGAGCATTTTATTAAATGGATGCCTTATGTCGCTTCATATGGCCTGTTACTTTTAGAACTTCATACAATAGATCCAGATGATGCTGCATCTAAACAAGGTGGGATGCCAGCAACAGCATATGATGCTACTCATGGCTTTGCAGACCAATACATTGTTGAGATTCCAGTTTTCGATGCGATGGCAAAAGAAGCAGGTCTCACTATTGATGAGTCTAATTCTAGAACATTCCCTTCAACTCTACCAGCTACTGTTAGTATAAGGTTCTTAAAGGCTTAGTAGACTTAACAATTGTTGATAACTGCTGTTGATTTCCTGTTAATTCCTTTAGGTGTTATTTCTTGACTTACATTGATTTAGAGTTGCATACTTGTAACAAGCATTGTGGCTAAACCCCCAGAGCGATCTTACAGAACTTGTTCGGTAGGAAGGCATCCGAGAGGTGAAAGGGGTCCCGAAAGGGAGTTAAACTTGAGAGAGTAAAACAGAAGCTACAGATGGAGAGAGTAGCAATACACTCACCGGACGCTAGACCGATCGAGGTTTAGATTGCTAACCCTAGCGCAACGGCGATAGGGATTTCGATTTTGACATGTGTCAGAGCCTGAAAATGGCTGGATATCGAGAGGTATCACGAAGGTCGATCGCATGATTGGTGTTCGTTGACAAATGGAGAAACGTTTTGAGTCAATAATGCGTGGCTATATGAAAGCTTGCTTTGATAAAAGTGCGTATTACGTCTACCAAGAACAATCGAGTTAGACGGGTCCAAAATAGGTGGGTCAAACCACTGAAGTTGGATGAGTGTATTCACCCATACACTTGCTTGACTGAAATGCCTAGCGCATATCAGTAAAGACGTTGAAATACTAAGTTGATTTTACCGTGTGTTTGGTCAACAATAGACTTCAAGGCTCTTAACGACGGAAGCAGCGGAAATTTGATTTCGTTCTAGCCTAGCTAGAGTGAATCAAATTCCTGCCGTTCGAAATAGCTGGATAATATCCTTGGATAGAAGTTCAGCATATCTAGGAGGATCCAATTAAGGAGAGACCTAGAGTTCCGAAGGGCATCGCAATTCGTGATCGAGTGAGCCTAGCTCATTAGATATGTGCCAGAAGCAGGGCAGAGGTTCCCCTCAGCTTTGAAGATGGAATAACACAAGTCGAAAGACACGCGGAGGAGATTCCGGAGGATACCAGTCGTTATAGGTGGAATAGGTCATCGTAACGAGCCAAAGCATCAAACCAGCTCACGCCAGGTGGATGTGGAGGAGCCCCAGTCCGGTTCAGGTTAAGGGGCCTGGAGGATCCGCATCGGTATTAGCACGAGAGTGAAGTTTACTTCTACTTGAGCTAACCGGTGCGGATTTCTTATTTCAACTAATTTTTTACTTGGTCAATGAAAGAACCTGAGTATCTTTGCACCCCGTTAATGACAATGGCTCTGTAGCTCAACTGGATAGAGCATCGCACTACGGATGCGAAGGTTTGGGGTTCGAATCCCTACAGAGTCACAGCAAAAATCAAAAGCTCCACACAAAGTGTGGGGTTTTTTTAATATCACAGCGTCACAAGCTTGCTTGTGTAAGTATGTGATATTAAAAAAGCCAACATCACTCTCAGAGTGATGAGCTTTAGTAATTAAAGTTGTAAGACAGCCAATCTGGGATCACGATACTGCAAAGCAGTGTGAGTAATCAATCTAAGTAATCTCAATCTACCCCTAACTACCCCCTAACAATTTGTCCCAAACTGACTTAAAACAATCAATAAGTCATCCACCGACACACTGCCATCTCCATTTAAGTCGGCCGAACAATTAACGTAGCATCCAAACTCAGATAAAGTAATAAGAATATCATAAATGGAAATTATTCCATCATCGTCTAAATCGTAAATGCAATTACAGCTTTGGTATTCACAACTCCCGTCATTGTAATTAGCGTCAAAAACATAATTGCAAGCATTAGGGTCTGTGCACCCCGCAATACAAGTCCCAGCTATATTTTCATCAAGCCAAATCAACCTCTCATCAATCCAGTCTCGCATAAACTGAATTTCCTCCTCATAGGTTTGGCCTATAAAAGCATTCGGCCAAATATATTGGCCTAATCTAGGCCAGCGTACATGATCTCTAACACTTGCATCTGCAAGTAGAATTTCAAGAGAATCTATCAGCCCATGAACGCTTTCATCACTCCACTCATTAGCTCTATAATCCTCCCAAACACATCGAGTCATATTGCTGTAATTCGGATCCTCCAACAATTTCTCAAACCAAAACGGATTAGAGCTGCCACACCCTGTATTTACTTCAAACCCATCTGTGTCAGAAGCATCACAATAATTGGCATTTCCTAAGCTTAAATTGTAATCCCACCACGGGCCCATTACTATTTTACCTCCGTTTGAATCCTTTTGTTTATAGAAGTAGGTGCTGAGTCTATAGCCATCAATGTTCTTTGAGAACTCATTAATTAAATAGAGATCAATGAAAGATGGAATGTCAATGTATGGGTAATATCCAAGTTCATAATCTGTAAAGTCATCACCAGCTAAAGCATCTTCAAAATCGGTAATGTGGTTTTGGATATACTCAGCCTGACTGGTGTGTAGATCCTCAAGTTCAGGTTTGTGGTATTGAATAAACAACTCCTCTCCACCAAATGTGGGATAAGGAGAGTGCCAACCTCCATTAAAATCACCAGTAAGCTTATCTACCTTCAAAATGTAACCGCCAGTTAACTCGTCGCCAATGGTATCAGTAGGTAGAAGTGTGGCAATATCAACTCTGTTATCGTCGCGTTTTATGTTCTCCATTAACATATAAACCCCTCTGTAATCACCATTGATATAGAGCTCACAATATCTAGATCTAGGAGTGTATCTATCTACCATTTGGCCCATGTGAAAAATCACGGAGTTCCTCATTAATGTCTTGTCGGTATAAGGGCCGTGTAAAATCCAATCGTTTTCTTCAGGCATACCTAGAAGCGAAACATTATTGTTTGCTCCGAGTGAATCCTGTGTTTCTAAAGCATATGATTTCTTCGGGAACATCTGTGAAGAAGAACCTCTTATTTCAACAGAAATTAAACCGTCGTATTCGTTTGCAGGGTCGTTAATGTGATTTGAACTATCAACATTATTGATGATCTCCATATCTGCAATAATCCTTGGGTCATCTGGGATTTCCTCGTCTGTAAATAGTTTGATGACTGGAAGGTTAGATTCATCTGCAAAAACACATGTGCTGTCGTCAACAGTGGCATATTCCCAGAAATTAATTGCATCAGGGTCTGTACAACCTAGAATATCACATTCTCCACCTAGAGTAAAGCTTAACATGGACTGATAACCATTTGGCAATTCTCCACTAAGCAGGACATTTCCCGACAAATCCTGAAGCTCAAAGCTTCCCCCGTTCCATCCATCACCATAGGTGTCTACCATCCAGAAGTTATAGCAGGTGTCTTCTAAGCAAATAATCAGTTGGTACTCGCTGTAGTTCGAATAACCACCGTCGCTTTCTGCGACGACTTCTCCGCCAAAATATTCGATATACCATTGTACTTCACCAGCCCAACTGCCTGTGTTTAATTGGACTATGTAGTTGGGGCTAGCGCATGGAAGCTCAATGGATTCAAACCATGTAGGCACTTCTTCATAAGTGAATTCTTCGCTGTTTGTGCCTATAATAAGAAATGGTCTGGCAGTCAAGTCAGATGATGTGGGGTTAGCATTGTGAGTTTCAATTGCGATTATGTTTTGGCCTTCTATCAATAAAGAATTGAAGTCAAAATAATATGAACTAGGAGTACCTCCAGAGTAGATGACAGCCTCGTGGTCAGTTGCTAAGTTTTCATTCCATGCAATAAAATCACCCTCTTCACCAGCATTGCCTCGAGCAATTTCTACACCATTTAGATAGGCAATAAACCCATCGTCATAATCCATGTAGAAAATAGCTGACGTTAACTCTTCAATGTCGTTAATAAAGAATTTATGTCTCAAGTAAATTGACATTGTAGGCTCTACAATTGTAGAATCGTCACCATCGCTGTATCCAAACCCAGATTGCCCCATTTCCCAATCAGAATCATCAAAATCGGGGTTCATCCATGTTGAATCTGGCTGAGAATCAGGAACCAAATAACTCCAAATGGTTCCATCTAAAAATACTGCTTCCCAATGATCTGTTTCTTCTTGAGCGATTAAGCTAAATGGACAGAGTAATGCAAATAGAAAACAAAGTTTCAAAAGGTGAAATCTCAAATAGTTGTTAATGAGCATAAACCAAATTTAGTGATATGATTTTCATTTCACTTTTTTTCCTACCTTGAATCGAATCTAGATAAAATGAAAAGAAAAAACTTCCTTAGATCGCTTGGATTAGGCGGTATTGCTCTATTTGCTTCACCCTTTGCATCAATTGCTAAAGATCATAACAATGAAAAACGAGGAGGATGTTCATTAATTCCTTCTGAAACTCCAGGACCCTTTCCTCTAGATCTCTCTGAGAATGATTTTTTCTTCAGACAAAATATAAGTGAAGACTTAGCAGGGACGGAAGTAATCCAGAAACTTAGAATTATTGGAACCGAGAATTGTCATCCTATGCCAAATGTCAGAGTAAATATTTGGTGCTGTGATTTGGAAGGAGCCTATTCAGGATATGGAGAACTAGAAGGTCTTACATACCAAAGAGGTTACCAAATTACCGATGGTAATGGAGAGGTTGAATTTAGGATGGTTTTCCCTGGTTGGTATCCAGGACGTGTAGTGCACATGCACTTCCAAGTGTTTGTTAGTACTCAATATTCTGTGGTATCTCAATACACTTGGCCTCATGACATGGCTGTACAAATTGCTAATGAATCTCCAGAATTATACACCCAGGGACCAGATCCAATGACGCCGGAAGTAGATGGTGCTTTTATTGATGGGTATGAACATCAATTAGCAACTCTTGAGATAGATCCTGCTACAGGTTCATATACATCGTTTTTAGAAGTAGCTATTGATGGAGCTGGAGTAGATGGTGTGGGTTATTTGGAGTCTCAAGCTTCGCAGGTTTTTGCCTTGGGCTGTAATTCTCCTAACCCAGCTTCAATGGAAACTACTTTCCCATTGACTCTTTACAGAGATGCGGAGGTTGAGGTTGAGGTTTGGTCTATTGCAGGAAAGATAATATTCACTGAAAACTTGGGGACAAGAGCTTCTGGAAATCACAACTATACATTGAATTTTTCTGAAAAGGGAATGGCTCAAGGTTCATATGTTTTCCAAGTCAATATTATTCAGAATGGCAGGAAACACAATGATCTTAAAAGGTTCCTAGTCCTCTGATAGTAGGTGATTGACTTTTTCTAATCAGTAGCTAGTTCGAAATGTTCTATTTCTTCGTTAGACATATAATGTATGTCATCTCCATAAGCTGATTCAAGAGTAAACCAATAGAACTCGATTCCTAGTTCTTCATTTTCAAACATATCAGAATAGAAATCTAAATACATCTGATGGTCTTCATGATCCTCAGGTAGATCTACACCATCTGTTCCACCACCATAGCTCCAGCTATGTACGCCAATTTTTGCTCCATAATCAATTGTTCTCGAGGCTCCTGATATAAATAGATCTACTGCTCCAGATTCAACCTTAGATTCACTTGTTAATATAGTTTTTATACCCTGATTTCTCACTTTGTTAGCCGCTCTGTATAATGCTTCGTCATTGTTTGATCCTGGACAATGAGAACTAAATGTAATCGATTGAATATTTGAATAATCTTCAATCATCTTGTCGAAGTTAATATCTATCCTTCCCCATGATGTCCCTTCATAAAATACGCTGGTATCGCTTGAAATGTAGAAGGGGCCATATCTATCTATGAATCCTTTTTTGCAGCTTGTAAATGTGCATAATACTACAATCGATAAGAGAACATATTTCTTCATTAAGGCTTTAAATACTAATTATTCGAAATCTAATCCTTGAGATTTCAGTGATTTTTTTGCGGCTATTGCATAGAAAGTCATGTATCCAAAACAAATTAACCCTATTGTAAAAGAGTTCTGTATTCCGATCCATTCAATGTCAGCTAATTTACCTTGAATAGGAGGGATGATAGCACCTCCAAGAATCATCATAACAAGGAATCCTGCACCTTGACTTTGGTATTTTCCTAGTCCTGCACAAGCTAAAGAGAAAATACAAGGCCACATAATTGAACACGCTAGCCCCCCACTAAGTAGAGCATAAACGGCTATAAGTCCAGAAGTGTTTAAAGCTATAAGTGTTGAAATAACACCTAGGCCACCAAAGACACTTAGTGTTAACGAAGGCTTGTCCTTAGTCGCTAAGAATGCAGCAATTTGTATAAGTATACAAATGAAGTACCACTTAAGTACACTTACATCATATCCAG
>PBNL01000039.1 GCA_002723115.1 Methanobacteriota archaeon
AAAACTCACTGCAATAATCAAAGCCCAAATAAAAGAGAAGTATCTTGCCATTGTGAAGACAAATGTACACCTCATAGCTGCCATCTGCCTCTTATTTTCGAGTTGTTCAGATGTTAAATATGACGATTGTAAGGTTTTCAGATATAATGAGAGTGCAGGAATAACAACTCTAGATCCAGCACATTCAAGATCATTAGAATTAATGTGGGTGGTAGACCAAATGTATGATGGACTCGTTGAGTTAAATGAAGACTTGGAAATTGTGCCCTCCATAGCTGAAAGTTGGACAATTGAAGGACTTACATACACATTTAAAATACGTCAAGGTATAGAGTTTAGTACTGGCAGGCAGGTAGATGCTCTAGACGTAACATATTCTTTTGAAAGGCTATTAGATCCATCAATAGCATCCTCTGGAAGTTGGATTTTAGAAGCTGTTGAGGAGGTTAATGTAATCAGTGATGATGAGGTAGAAATAAAATTGAAATACGAGTTTCCTCCATTTCTTGGGTTGCTTTCGACACCTTATGCTTCTGTCGTTGACAGAGAATTTGAAGGAGAGTTGAGAAGTGAAAGTGCAGGGACAGGTCCATTTAAATTGGGGTATTGGGTTGAGGATGTAGCTCTTGTTTTGCATAAAAACCCAAACTATTGGGAGCCTGACCTTCCATACCTAGAAGCTGTCCACATCGATTTTGTTCCAGACATGGGATCTGAGTATTTGGGGCTAGTTCAGGGAAGGTATGATTTTATTAGTGGATTGCACCCAGCGTATATGGAGGACTTGATGGATGAGCATGGGGATCTGGCAGAAAAACATAAAGGCTCTCTAGTTCTCGAAAGGATTCCGTTTTTAAAGACTGATTATATAGGTGTTCTAGTTGACCCAAAACTTATGGAGGGGCATCCTCTTTTAGATAAAAGAGTTAGAAAAGCTTTAAGCCAAAGCATAGATAGATCCTCAATGGCAAAAGTTCTCAGACGTAATTCAGTTCTACCTTCAGATCATTTTGTTCCGCCTTCTTTGCCTGGAGCTGCAGTATACGAGCAACCAGTCTACGATTTGCAAAAAGCTAAGGAATTATTGGAGGAAGCAGGATACAAGGACGGCGTCGGAATCCCGGAAATTGTTCTTGGGACTACTTCTGATTACGTAGATCTGTGCTCAGCTCTCCAGAGTAATTGGGAAAAGCTCGGCGTGGCAGTGAAGGTAGATATAGCTCCATCCTCTGTACATAGAGAAAGGGTCGCTACTTCAAAAATTGAGTTGTTCCAAAAGTCTTGGCTTGCGGATTACGCAGACACAGAAAATTTCCTCGGTTTATTTAAAAAATCCAACTTCACTCCAGGCGGACCTAATTACACTCATTTTCATTCAGATGAATTCGAGGGTCTGTATTCTGAAGCAATGTCTGAGGTTAATGATAGCATTCGATACGACATCTTTAAAACGATGGATGCGATCATTCATGATCAAATGCCGGTAATTCCATTATTTCACGATCAAGTAACTCATTTTGTTAGCACAGATGTTAAAGGTTGGATAGTCAGCCCAGTAAATAGGCTCGATTTAAGAAGGGTTAAACTATCTTGCGCAAATGCTGAAAATTGACGTACATACTCACATTTTACCTAGGTATATGCCTAAGTGGTCTGAGAAATTTGGGTACGGCAACTTTATACATCTAGAAGAGGGGTCAAGACCAGGTTTTGCTAGAATGATGCAGGGTGATACCTTTTTTAGAGAGATTGCTTCAAACTGTTGGGACGAGGAAGAGAGGATAGGAGAGTACGCAGAATCGGGAGTTCAGGTACAAGTTGTCTGCACCATTCCAGTTATGTTTTCATACAACGCTAAGCCAAATGACACTCTTGAACTTGGTCGTTTTTTAAATGATCACATCGCAGATTTAGTTGCTAAATACCCAAAAAAATACATAGGCCTTTGCACTGTTCCAATGCAGGACACAGAGCTTGCAATACAAGAACTTGAAAGGGCAACATCTATTGGATTAGTTGGAGTCCAAATAGGCTCTAACATCAATGGGATGAACCTGAATGACCCTCAATTCTTCCCATTCTTCCAGGCTTGTGAAAGATTGGGCATGGCTATTTTGATACACCCTTGGGATATGATGGGTAAACCACAGATGGAAAAGTATTGGTTGCCATGGTTAGTAGGTATGCCAGCAGAAGTTAGTAGAGCAGCTTGTTCTCTGATTTTTGGTGGTGTATTCGAAAGACTACCTAATCTTAGAGTTTTATTCTCACATGCTAGTGGGGCCTTCCTTGCAACGCTTGGTAGAATAGAGCATGGGTTTAATTGCAGGCCAGATCTAGTAGCGATTGACAATCATGTAAATCCCCGCGAATACTGTGGGAAGTTTTGGGTTGATTCTATTACTCATGATGAAAGGCTTCTCAGATATGTCCTAGAACTTCAAGGATCTGATAGAATTTGTATGGGTACAGATTATCCTTTCCCTTTAGGTGATTTAAAATTTGGAGAGTACATGGAGAAGATGAATCTAGATTCTAAGAGTCTTGATGATCTGTTTCACGGTTCTGCCCTAAGTTGGCTAGATTTAGACTTGGCGAATTATAAATAAGTGAGCGTAGATAGCGAAATACTAAAACTTATCAGTCTTTGTAAGAAGGGAGATAGGAGGGCTCAGTTCGACTTATACGGTCGATACTCGGGCTTGCTATATGCTGTTGCGCTACGTTACACCAACTCAAAAATTGACGCAGAAGACGTAGTCCAAAACTCATGGGTTAAAATTTTCTCCAAATTAGATAGCTTTTCTGAAAATAATTCTTTTGAGGGCTGGATGCGTAGAATAGTAGTAAACACTGCTATTACATTGTATCGCAAGAACCTTAAGCACGCAAATCAAATAGATATTACAGATGTCCATGCAACCCCTAGGGACATAGAGGCGTCAAAGAAATGTGATTTTACTCGAGATGAGCTCGAGCGTGCTATAGCGCGATTGCCTGAAGGGTACGGTTTGGTCTTTAAACTTTATGTAATTGATGGATATAAACACAAGGAAATAGCAGAAATGCTAAACATTGAAGTAAACACTTCTAAGAGCCAGCTAAGCAGGGCTAAGAAGTATTTGCAAAACCAATTGTGTCACATGGAGAAAACGGCAAAGCCACTACCTGAAGAAAATAACGACGATTAAAAGAAATGAAACCAACTAACGATCAATTTGAACAGCACGTAAAAGGCCTATATGATGGCTATGAAGTGCCTGCTCCTGCGTCTACAAAAGATGCGGTGTTCAATAAACTTGACGCAGCAAATTATTCTGGGTCATTCGCTAGTAAGTCTCTACTTATTGCAGCTTCAATATTTACTGTTGGGGCTATTTACATGATTTCTGACGAAACAACCCAAACTCCAGTTGAGGCTGTTGAATCAATTGAAGTTATGGAAGCTCCTGTGGTAGAAGAGGCCGTTGAAATTCAGATTGCTACAGAAGATGTTGTGGAAGAAGTTGAGGAAACTCCTGTTATAGAAGATCCAGTAATAGAAGCTCCAGTCGAGGTTGTAGAAGCGCCTGTTGAAGTTGAGACTCCTGTCGAGGTGATAGAAGTTGTTGAAACTCCTAAGGTTGAGGAAATAAAAGAAGTTGCTCCACCAGTTGAAATTGTTGAAATTGAAACTGTTGTTGAGGAAAAGAAAGAGGAGGAAAAGAAGGAGGTTGAGTGGGTTCTGCCTGCATCAATTAAGGTTGAAAAGTGATTTAAAAAGTAATAGAAGGCCTACCTTAGAGGCATGAAGGCCATTCGATTAGTTTCTGTTTTACTTGTGATGTCAATTAGTGCTCCTGTGGTTTGGGGTAGTGTTGACATGCCATGTGATTCTGTCCTAATTAATGGCCAAGCTATTTCCATTAGAGCTGATGTTGAAATTGACTCAACAGCTTTTGATGGATCCCTTTGGAGAGATTTTACGGATTTTGCCTTTTTAATCCGAGTTAATGCTCAACTTAATCACCCCAACCTTGAGCAAGGAAACCTTTTAGTTCAAACCAATAACACCCCCTTTCCCGAATTTAGCTTTGAGTTGAATTCTCCTTTTAGTTTCAAAAAATACAAGCAATTAAATTATAGGGCTGGTGTGACTGTTGGTTTTTCCTCAAGGTTTATTGAAGATGATTTAGATCCAAATCTTATAGGATTCAATTACAATGGTAGAAATGTTGTTCAAATCATACTGGTTGAGGATGATTTGAACAATTTGGCCGACACAGCAAATGCCCCATTCGTAATGAAGCCAAACTTCAAAATCAACTGCGGTATTGAGTGGCATGGTGTTATGAGAAGAGCAAGGGGGTGGAGAGTTGGCACCATGGTTGAGTACACTCCAGTAAAAGATCAGTATGTAGAAATGCAGGTTTTGACACTGCCTTCAGATCAGTGGGGTGATATTGAATCAAATGAAACTTATGAGGTTGATGAAGCAAAAACTAATTTTTTGAAGCTTAGAGTTTTTGCTTCCTGGTCACCTTGGAATACCAAATTATTTATTCGTGGAAGCGCACTTTGGAGCCCCACAAAAACTGAAGGAGCTTTAAGCCTTGGATATCATTTTTAAAGGTGGTAAATTGCCACATGTTCCAGTCGAATCCATCTAAAAAGCTGATAAGCATTTTCTTATTGATGCTAGGATTCACGCTATTAACAACTGAAACGTCACACGCACAAGTCCAAATCATAAACGGAAGCTTTGAGAACTACCAAGGCCTGCCTTCTAGTTCAGGAATGTGGAATATGATGGATGGATGGTCAAATTCGGGAAGCTTCACTGCAAACCCAGATTTCTATCACATGGATGGAGTAGATGGAGGAAATCTTCCAGAGACCCCTCTAGCATTTGTTGATGCATACGAAGGGAGAGCAATTGCTGGTCTAGAGGTGAGCAGAAGGTCAGGAACAAATAAGAGAGAATACCTTACAGGTCAATTTACTGAACCTCTTGAGCCTGGCAAGAAGTATGAGTTTTCATTTGCAATCGCTAATGGAGATGTATACGAGCATAGTGCAGCAGGTTTGGGAGTAAGTCACTTAGGTGTTGCCTTTACAGCCCATCCGCTAATTCAGTACGAAAGGGAGCCGTTGAACCATCACCCCAATTTTTACTTGAACCACGTTCATTACTACCAAGGGTGGAAGATCATCAAGTTTGTATTTACGCCAAATGAGCCTTGTGAGTACTTCACATTTGGAATGTTTGGTTATGACAATGGAAAGATGATTGAGTCGTTCGAAGAACCTGAAAGACTTAAAGCATACTACTTTGTTGACGATTTCTCTATCAGAATGATCTCATCGACATTGCAAAGTGATAGAGAGGTAGATAAAGGTGATGAAAATGTAACATTCATTTCAACTCCTTCTACATATGTCTCAACGGCATTCACACCGAATGGAGACTTGTTAAATGATGAGTTTACTCCATCTTTAGAGCCGCACGAGGATGCTGCTTTACATATTTACAACAGGGGTGGAGCTTTAGTTTGGAAGAGCGTAGGCCAGAATGTGAGTTGGGATGGAATGGACGTAAGTGGAGCCATGGCGGGAGAGGGTGTTTATGTTTGGGTTCTTACTATTGAGCTTGAGGATGGCTCTACAAAAGAGATTAGTGGTCCCGTTACATTATTGCACTAACTATTCACTAACGATTAATTAAGAGTGGAAACAAGAGTTGATGGTGCCAATAATTGGCCGGGCTTTAGCGAACTCGTTTGTCAGGTTGAGGGTAAAAAGGATGGGTGCGACGCTGCCGTGTTTGAGGTCGTGGTCAAGACTTTGAAGGAGCAGTATGCTGAGCTTGGTTTGGAGTTGCCTAATGCTGGGAGGCTAGCTGAAGCAGGGGTGAGGACGGTGACTGTGGGACATCAGCTACATTTGTTTGGTGGGCCTGCTTTTCTGCATTACAAGGTGATAACGGCAATTAGGAAGGCTGAAGAGGTGGGGGCTGTGCCTGTGTTTTGGATTGCGTCAGATGATCACGATTTTGAGGAGGTTAGATGGGTTTGGGGCGAGAGTGAGAAGCATATTTGGGATGGAAGATTTTCAGGAGGAGAGGTAGGCCAAATGAGCTTGGAGGGACTCGATGATGTTTTTACCAAGTGGAGGCGGGATGTGAATTCAGAAGATTTAGATGAGATTGGTGAGCTGTTGAAGGATAGCGATGGTCTGACATATGCTCAGTTTTATACCAAACTCCTTCACATGTGGTACGGTGATAAAGGGCTTGTGGTTTTAGATGCTTCTAGAGGTGAGTTGAAGAGGTTGTTTGCAGGAAGTTTCGCTAAAGAATTAAAGGGAGAGGGTGTTGCAAATTTTGTTGATCAAAAGCCAGTAAAACCTAGAGGAGTGAATTTGTTTTACTCTCCAGAAGGAGGGCAGAGGGTTGGGATTATAAGGGATGGCGATAAGCTGTTGTGCAATGGGGCTGTGTTAAATGAAGGGGGGGTGAATTGGGAAGATTGGGCTGAAGAGAATGCAGATAGTTTGAGTCCAAGTGTATTGTTTAGGCCTTTATATCAGGAGTTTTTATTGCCAAATTCACATGTCGTGTTGGGGCCTAGTGAGTTAAAATATTGGGTTCAGGCAAGGCGTGCGTTTGAGGGGTTTGGAATAGGTTTCCCAAATCTGCATCTGAGAGATCATATAGTGGTTGTTGAAAAAGACGTAGGTTGGAGTATTGAAGATGGATGGAAGAGTTCGGAGGAACTGGTAGCGGAGTTTGTAGATGGGGAAGTGAAGGATAGGATTGGGGCTTTGTTAGTTGATCTTAGTGATGAGGATTTGGTGGGTGTTGTGAAGGATTTGGGTTTAGATATTGCTGTTGAAGAAATGGTTGAGACTAATAGTCCAAGGGTGAGGCAGCGTTTAAGAAAAACAGCCATAAAAAAGATCAGAAGGAGGATAAGGGAGGAGGAAAGTAGAAGCATTGAAAGGATTGTAATTGCAAATGATAAGATAGTCAAGGGTAAAATCCCACAAGATCGGTGGGGTAACTTTCACGTTCTCAGTAAGTCCTTAGGTGGCTTTGTTAATTTCAGGGATAAATTGTTAGAAACTAAAGGCGCTGAAAGACCTGTTATGCAAGTGATTGTCGTTGACAACTACTAGATTTGCCATATGGAAAACCTACGCCCAGTACTCGATGCAGAAGGCGCTAACGCATCACCTCAACTTCCCGACGGAGTTAAAAATTATCTAATTGATATCGATGGTACAATTACAGAGGATGTACCCAACGAGGAGCCAGAGAGGATGGTGACATGTGAACCTTTTCCATATGCGCTTGAGACTATGAGGAAATGGTACGAAGAAGGCCATATTCTTACCTTTTTTACTTCTAGAACTGAAGAGCATAGGGATGTAACAGAGGCGTGGTTGGAAAAGCACGGCATTAAATACCACGGTTTACTTATGTGTAAGCCCAGAGGTGGAAATTACCACTGGATAGATAACCACATTGTTAGGGCAACTAGGTTTGAAGGGAAGTTCACCGATATGGTGAGGGAGGTAAAAACTGTTGAGGTATTTGAATCTTAGATTAACCTAGGAATCTTTGGAGTATTAGGGCTGCTGCGACTTTGTCGAGTGAGCCCTTTTCTCTTCTTTTGGACTTTTTCATCCCTCCAGAAACTAGTGCGTTCATTGCCTCTGAGCTAGTATGACTTTCATCGACTTTGTGAATTTCAATAGAGGGATACTTGCGTTCTAGATATGAAATAAAATCATTGATCCCTTGGTTGCTATCTGTATTAGATCCTACAATTAAACCTGGTACACCAACTACAAAACCAGCACATGGTTCTTCACTCAACAACTTGGAAACGGTGGAATTCAGATGACTTGTCGCAACTGTTGAATGCGGTGTGGCTATTATGCCAGCACAGTCTGAAACTGCAATTCCAGTTCTTGCCTTACCCCAATCAAAAGCGATATATCGTGCCATGAGCGCAAGGTAATGTATACCTTTACGTCGATGGAAGATTTAAAGAAATTAATAGAGGAGGCTTGGGATAATCGCGAGCTATTACAAGAACAGAGAGTTGTAGATGCAATTGGTGAGGTGATGGCAGCTCTTGATTCTGGAAAGTTGAGATGTGCTGAACCCGATGGCAATGGTGGGTGGAAAGTTAATGATTGGGTTAAGAAGGGAGTGATATTAAACTTCCCAATCCAAAAGATGTCTACCATCGAAGTAGGCCCCTTTGAGTTCCACGATAAGATGCCACTTAAGAAGGGGTACGCTGAGGCTGGAGTGAGGGTTGTTCCTCACGCAATTGCTAGATACGGAGCCTACATTGCGCCTGATACTATTTTGATGCCTTCATATGTGAATCTAGGTGCTTTTGTCGATAGTGGGACTATGGTTGATACTTGGGCTACTGTTGGGTCTTGTGCCCAAATTGGAAAGGACGTACACCTAAGTGGAGGTGTAGGGATAGGTGGCGTTTTAGAGCCCCTTCAAGCGTCGCCAGTAATTATTGAAGATGGAGCGTTTATTGGATCTAGATGTATTGTTGTTGAGGGTGTAAGAGTCGGTACTGAAGCAGTACTAGGAGCAGGAGTAGTTCTTACTTCGAGCACAACCATTATAGATGTGACAGGTGATGTGCCAGTTGAACATAAGGGTTATGTGCCATCAAGATCTGTTGTTATTCCAGGATCTAAACCCAAGGACTTTCCATCTGGAACTTATCATGTGCCATGCGCTCTAATAATTGGAAAGAGGAAAGAAAGCACTGATAGAAAGACATCTCTGAATCAAGCACTTAGAGAACACGACGTAGCTGTTTAGATTGTGTGAATAAGTACAGCTCTTTTTTACAGTAGAATGGGAGGGTTGGTAAGATATTTACATTCTAAGAATTGAACAGAAAATGCATTTTATAGTTTCTAGTAACCAGCTGTTGCGTCAACTTCAATCTCTAAGTGGAGTATTGAGCAGCAGCAACACTTTACCGATTTTAGATCACTTCCTTTTTGACCTAGCTCCAGGTGAGGCAGTAATTTCTGCCAGCGATCTTGAGACTACTATGACAGTCAAGCTTGAGGTTAGAACAGAGGATACTGGCACGATCGCCATTCCGGCAAAAATGCTTCTAGACATTCTTAAAGCTTTCCCAGATGTTCCGCTCACTTTCAAGATTGACGCATCTACTTACGCTATTGAACTTGTGAGTGATGCTGGTAAGTATAAGCTTACCGGAGCTAACGGAGAGGAGTTTCCTAAGACTCCAGCACTAGAAGGAGGATCAAGTGTTGAAATTGACGGAGACACTCTCGTTACAGCTATCAACAGAACTTTATTCGCTGCAGGATCTGATGATCTTAGGCCAGTGATGTCGGGTATATTCTTTGAGATGTACACTGATAGTGTGAGATTCGTTGCTACAGATGCTCATAGACTTGTGAGATACGCCAGAACAGATGCAAAGGCTGCAGAGCCATCTTCATTTATAGTTCCAAAGAAGCCTCT
The DNA here is from genome assembly GCA_002723115.1 of Methanobacteriota archaeon. Classification (GTDB taxonomy): domain Bacteria; phylum Bacteroidota; class Bacteroidia; order Flavobacteriales_D; family Sanyastnellaceae; genus UBA974. Next base: position 9,521 of record PBNL01000039.1, read on the forward strand.
AAACCTTCTAAAAAATGCTGCTGCAGCTGCAGAAAAAGTTAATATGCAGTTCAACGATTCAAATGCAAAATTTGATTTTGACGATGTAAGCATCAGCTGTAGACTTATAGAAGGAAAGTACCCTAATTACGATGCTGTAATCCCTAAGGATAACCCAAATAGAATGACCATTAACAGAATGGATTTCTTACAGGCTATTCGTCGTGTTGCGATTTTCGCAAATAAGACTACTCATCAGGTTAGATTGAGGATTGCGGGTAGCGAGCTTACTGTAAATGCTGAGGATCTTGATTTTGCAAATGAGGCAACTGAAAGACTTACTTGTAGCTATCAGGGTGAGGATATTGAAATTGGATTCAACAGTAGATTCCTCGCAGACATGCTTAACAACCTAGGTACTGAAGAAATTGTTCTAGAGTTGAGCGCTCCGAATAGAGCTGGAATTATACGTCCTGCTCAACCTGAAGAGCCGGGTGAGGATGTGCTAATGCTTGTAATGCCAGTAATGCTTAACGCATAGCATTAAATAGCTATTCTTGTAAAGTACTATTTGAGGTCCAACTTTGTTGGGCCTCTTTTTCTTGTCTAGCTCTTTGGGCTATAGTATCAGGATGATTTGGATTACCTCTCATCCACCATTCTGGAAGGTCCTCGTGTGCAGCTTCGCTAATTTCAAACTTGTAGATAGGACGTTTGGGGCCACTATTCCTATAGACAATTGCAAGTACAAGTCCTGTTAAAGCTCCACTCAAGTGCCCTTCCCAACTTATTCCTTCCTTAATCGGTAGCATCCACCACACTAATCCTCCATACAAGAAGACCACAACCAGGCTAATTCGCAGCAGCAACAGATTATTTCTAATTACTCCGCTTACAAATAGAAAACTTGCAAGTCCGTATACTATGCCACTTGCACCTATGTGGTTACCTGTACCTCCAAAAAGCCACAATAAAGAACCACTTACAACGAACATGATAAGCCAAACTCTGACTGCTAGTGATCTGTAGAAATAGAACAATAAAGCGTTCAAAGTGAAAAAAGATGCGGTGTTATTCCAAAGGTGTTCAATTCCACTGTGAAGAAATGGATATGTGAGTATACCCTTTAGCCCTCTTATTTCTCTTGGCCTGTTGCCGTGAGAGTTTAAGCCTAGTTCAAAAGCAGAGTCGATTATGAAAACTCCCCAAATACTCACAAGAAATGCAGCTGTGAATAGTAGGGCGAAATGTAGTCGTTGCTTGTCTGTTATAGAGTTAGCATTCATTGTTGCTAAGTTACCAATCAACAAGTTTGTTTGAATAAGTGGTTCAAAGGGTGCTCTGAGAGCTTGAAAGTAGAGGCTAGATTTACATTCGTCGATACCTGAACCTGAAAATTGAACGATGAGTGTTTCTGAAATACACGCTTTAATACAGCTGCTAGACGATCCAGATGAGAACGTCTACAGACATGTAAGAGAGCAATTGCTTTCTAAAGGCACAGAGATACTCCCTGCTGTTATGGAGCACAGATCGTCTAATAACATTTGTTCTGTTCACGAGAGTAGACTTGAAGAATTGATAGAAGGACTACACGGTGCCTATATAAAAAAGGGGTTGATGGATTGGTTTGATGCAGGGGCTACAGATATTATAGAAGGTGCGCTTTGGGTTCACAAGGCTGCTGATCCACTTTTAGATTTAGTTGAAGCTAAGAAGCAGTATGAAAAGCTTAGAAGGGATGTTTGGCTTGAAATGAACGAAGAATTGACTGCACTAGAGCAAGTTAGGATTTTAAATCACATCTTCTTTAGTTCAGAACAATACAAGAATACTCGTTCTGGTCATCCAAACCCTAAGGACGCTTTAATTGCTGAGGTGATGAAGCTCAAACAGGGCAATCCACTTGGGCTGGGTACGTTGTATTTAGCAATAGCCCGTGATTTGGAATTACCTATTCACGGTGTTAATCTGCCAAATCACTTCATTCTTTGTTATTGCGATAAGAATCATGTTCACGACGGATCTAGACCAAGCGATGATCACAGCATTCCTGGAGGAATTCTCTTCTACATAAATCCGTTTAGTGAGGGAACAGTAATTCATCCAAGTGACGTAAGTGAATTCTTAAGTCATTTAGACCTTCCTGTAGATGAACGTCATTGTGGACCTTGTGCTCCACTTGATATAATTCGCAGACTCATTGGAAATGTTGCTTACGCTTTCGAACGTAATGGCCACATTTCTCAAGCTGAGAACATGCGCAAGCTTCTGATGTTTGTTGAAACAGGGGCTACTGAGAATCTTGAAGAACCTTCTTCAGATTCAGATTCTAACGAGGGAGTTGTTTAAGCTCAATCTTTTGGGCAAAAAAAAAGAGGTCTAGTTGACCTCTCTTTCTATTTTAATTCTATTGACGATTACTGGGCTGCTGGAGCTGGAGTAACCTGTGCGTTAATCGTAAGAATAGTCTGAACTGGGTCAGTGTTTGCAGTTACAGTAACCTTTTTAGTTTGCTTGTTCTTCTTTCCTTTAGAGTTGAATTTAACTTCAATGCTTCCTGTTGCACCAGGTGCGATAGGCTCTTTAGGACATTCAGGAACAGTGCATCCGCATGATCCTTTACACTTGTCAAGAATAAGAGGCTCAGCACCAGTATTCGTGAATTCAAAAACGTGAACAACAACGTCACCCTCGTCCATAACACCAAAATCGTGTACGTACTCATTGAATGAAATTGAAGTTAATGGACCCGTTGGTTCTTGAGCTTGAGATTTAGCAGGGTCAAACTTTTCAGGCTTAGCGTTAACATCAGGAGCTGGCGCTTCTGTTTTTGCATTTTCCTTGATAGGCTTTGAATTAGACTCTTCACCACCACATGAGAAAAGAAGAGCTGAAGCCAGAATTGCTACTATAGAGAGCTTATTCATCGTGATTTATTTAATAGGATTTATTTCTTGTTTGGTTGCAAAAGTACAAAATTGATTAGAAGGTGCGATGTGCAAGTTTGGCTTTATCAAATCTACCGTCTCTTAATATGTCAATTGCTTCTTGTAAAGTTTCATTCAGATCACCAATAATTCTGTAAAAAGTACTGGGTTCAAAGAGGTTTCGGCCTATGAATGCTTTGGTTCTTAATATCATAGCATCGCCAGAAACTGCCCAATCTTCATCTGAAATCTCAACCCCTTGTTCAGACATAAATGCTTTGAATTCAGCTAATTCACCTTCGCTAAGATTGAATGAGTGGATGAATTCATCTTCAGATGGATATTGTTTTGCAAGCTGTTCTCTTTGAAAGTCTACATATTCATGAGCAAACTTATTCATTAGCCCCTTGCTTAAAGTTTTACGGAACGAAGGGCTGTTGGAAGATGTGTCAATTGGAACAAATACGTCAGGAATAATTCCACCACCTCCATATACTTCTCTCTTTTTAATTAATGTGTAGTATTTGAGAGAGTCTGGAAGTTGGATGCTGTCAAGACTGTGTAGTTCACCACTTTCATATCTAGCTATTTTGTCATTCCTATATGCCTCAACACCATCGTCATAAGGCTTTTGTATACAACGTCCCGTAGGAGTGAAGTATTTCTGAACTGTCATTCTCACTGCAGAACCATCTCCAAGTTGGATAGGTCTTTGAACTAGTCCCTTGCCAAAAGATCTTCTCCCAACGATCAATCCTCTATCCCAATCCTGTACAGCTCCCGATACAATTTCTGATGCAGAGGCAGATGAGCCATCTACAAGTATAACAAGCCGTCCTTTTTCAAATAGACCTTCATATGATGCATTTGTCTCGTGACGAGGGAAAGATCTGCCCTCAGTGTATACAATTAGTTTGTCGTCGGAAAGAAACTCGTCAGACATATTTATTGCAGTTCTAAGCATCCCACCACCATTTCCTTGAAGGTCTAGAATTAAATCCTTCATTCCATCCTCTTTAAGCTCAGTAAGCGATGCTCTTAATTCATCTATCGTAGTTTTTGCAAATCTGTTGATTTTGATATAGCCAATACGGTCATCTATCATGTGAGATGCAACAACACTGTAGATGGGGATTTTATCTCTAACAATGTCGAATTCTAAGAGATCCTTTTCTCCATCTCTCTTGATGTAGACCTTAACGGTAGTACCTTTGGGGCCTTTCAGAAGTCTTACAACATCTTTGTTTGTGACACCAACGCCTGCAGTGATTTCTTCATTGACTTGGACTATTCTGTCTCCTGCCATGATGCCCAAACTTTCAGACGGCCCTCCAGCTATAGGTGTAACAACCATTATAGTGTCTTTAAAAATGTTGAATTGAATTCCCACGCCTTCGAAGCTTCCGTCTAATGGCTCATTTGCCTCTTTTAAATCCTCTTCAGAGAAATAGATTGAGTGTGGGTCTAGTTCTTCAAGCATTTTGACTATAGCGATCTCTACTAATTCGTCAGTATCTACGCTATCTACGTATAGCCTATCCAACATGGTAAGTAACGTTCCAAACTTATTTGCAGCTTCCTGCGCCGTACCCTGAGCAAGTATTATTGATGGCAGACTTAAAAAAAGCACTGCTATAATCTTCAATTTTTTCATCCTCGCTAATGTATTGCCGTATCTTGTGAAGATGAAATTTCAACTCCATAAATACTTATTGTTTACGCTTGGTTTAACATTGTTTTCGACTTTGTCTTTAGCCCAAAACAACCAAACACCCACAATTGATTTTGAAGCTCCAGACCATCAGCATGTTTTGACTAGAATTGATAAGGAAGCCCAATATGAGGGGCGTCATATGGTAGGTGTAGTCATTGAGCAAGAAGTTGATTTCTTTGAGTACGCTAGCCATGAGGTGCTTCTTAATGGAGATAATCAATGGGAACTCGATCTGCATTCAGATGCAGCTGAGGGGCTTTGTGTTTATTTTAATGACTTTCACATTCCAGTAGGAGGAGAGCTTTACATTGAATCGCCCGAGGGTGCGTTTGATGTTGTTTACATGGATGGCCCAATAGATCACACTGAAAACAATGATCACAAGAAGTGGACGAGTAGTGATATTCCCGGAAATACAATCAAACTTGTTTATCGCCAGTCAGCTGCAGTAATTGGAGATGCTGATTTGGGAATTATGGGATTAGGTTACTTTATAGCTGGAGTGACAAGAGGTTCAGATCCATGTCAAGTCGATGTGATGTGTCCTGAAGGTGATTCTTGGCAGTGTGAGAGAGATGGTGCTGTTAGACTTAGAATAACTCAAAACGGAGGCATTTACTACTGTTCAGGTTCTATGGTGAATAACACAAGTCTAGACTGTCGTCAATTATTATTGAGTGCGTTCCACTGTGCTGACTCTGTTGGTGATGACGAGTGGGGGTATTTTAAAGTGAGATACAACTACGAATACCTTGAGTGTGGAGGCACAGTTTCAGTTAATTCACACACAAGAACAGGTGTTACACTTCTGACTAGTAGTGATGATGCTTCGTCTTGGGGATTTACAGGTTCAGATTTCTTGCTTGTTGAAGTAGAGGATCCAATTAATGAATCTTGGAATCCATTCTACTCTGGTTGGGATGCCTCTGGAGTAACTGGATACAGTGGGGTGAGTATTCACCATCCATCTGGAGATAGAAAGAAAATAAGTACTTACACTAGTCCATTAATCAATTCAAGTATTGGTTCTACAGGTTCTCATTGGAAGGTTTATTGGGTAAGTACAGATACCGATCACGGTGTAACTGAAGGTGGATCTTCAGGTTCGCCTATTTTTAGTGAAAACCACTTAATAGTTGGAACTCTTAGCTCTGGAGCTTCAGCATGCACTAATGGTGGAGCTGGACCAGGTACAGGGCCATATGCCCCTGATTACTATGGAAAAATGAGCTACCACTGGGATGGTAGTAATCCCATTCCTGAGCAGGATAAGCTCAAGTACTTTTTAGATCCAACTGGTACTGGAGTTGAGATTCTTCATGGTTCTTATGTAGGAACTGGAGACGAACCGTGTGGAGGGTTTGGTGCTTGTGACGACACTGAGGTGCCAGGGCAGATTCTAGAGACTTTTGGTTGGACAATTAGTCCAAACCCAGCGTCAAACAGCGCTGTCATTACTATGCCTAAGGGAGCACCTCTTTCTAGCATTCGCATTTATGATGCATCTGGAAGAATTGTTGAGAACCTTACACCAAATTCTGATGTAGAATCATACACACTTGACGTAAGCTCATTGCGAAATGGACTACACTACCTAACTATAAGAACTACTGACGGGTCATCTTCGACACAGAAGTTTGTGGTGGAGTAAGGGGGTGATTTCGTGCGTGTAGACTATTCGTGGGGTGTTGTCGATCTCGTGCTGTGTGTTCGATTTCGCGTGCTGTGTGTCCGATTTCGTGCGAAACCTGAGATCTAGATTACTTGATAAAACTCAACTTTTCGAGCGCGACAACTGTTTTAAACTCGCCAAACAGCACTGTTGCCTTTTTTCCTTTTAATGCTAGCACTTCGCCTCGCTCTTTGCCTGTGCGAAGCCTAACTGTAGATCCAGTTTTAATGTCTTCAATCCTGTGATTTGGTCGCTTTTTAGCTGGGGTTGAAATGGGCGAGGCTTCAGCTTGCTTCTTCTTGTCTGGTTTCTTTGCTTCTTCTTCCTTGCGTTTTTTTATTCTGGCTTTTTCTGTAGCTATGTATCGAATAAAATCCTCTTTAAGTTTCTTTGGAGAAACGCTTGGGTCGTAGGAGTCTATGAATCTGGTCATCTTACGTCCTCTGGTGACGTCTTTGTTATGCTGTTCTATAGCCTTGTTGAGTGCGTCAGTTTTTTCGGCATTCTTTTTTGCCGATTTTTCAGCCTTAACCGTGGCTTTCTCCGCATTGACTTCAGCGCGGAGCTGTCGAGTGGCTAGCTTGGCGACTTGCGACTTTTCCTTTTGGAGGTCGCCGATGAGTGTGTCCAGCTCAACCTTTCGAGAGTCCATCTTTTTCTTGGCTCGAGAGATGAGCTTTTGGGCGATGCCGTTGTTACGTGCTACCTCGAAAGTGAACGAGGATCCTGGTTGGCCGATCTCTAGTTTGAACAGGGGATTGAGGCTCTCCCTGTCGAAAAGCATGGATGCGTTTACCGCTTGTTTTAGTTCGGCAGCGCGAGACTTGATGTTGGCGTAGTGCGTGGTGATGACGCCGTAGACGCCTTTGTCGTAGAGTTCTTCAAAGAATACCTCAGCGAGAGCGCCGCCGAGCTCTGGGTCGGAGCCTGTGCCGAACTCGTCGAGTAATAGGAGGGACTTGCCGTCAGCTACTTTGAGGAAGTGCTTCATACGGGAGAGTCTGTAGCTGTACGTGCTCAGTTGGTTCTCTATACTTTGGTTGTCGCCGATGTCCGTGAGGATGCTGTCGAAGAGCCCCATTTCAGATGCCGAGTTAAGGGGTACGAGTAGGCCGGATTGGAGCATTACCTGCAGGAGACCTACTGTCTTGAGGGTGATGCTTTTGCCGCCGGCGTTTGGGCCGGAGATGACTAAGAGTCGACCTGCTTTTGATAGGGAGAAGCTTTGGGGGTGGGTTTTGAGGCCCAACTCGCGATTTGACTTGACTAGAAGTGGATGGTAGGCCTTAACTAGCTTCATTCCCGTTGATTTTGGAAGGGATGGTAGGCTGCATTCCAATTCAATTGCCAGGCTTGTCCTAGCCCAAACAAAATCCATCTCCACCAACACCTTGTTGTAATTGCAAACTAGGTCGAAGTGATCTCTGATAACTCTTGTTAGGCCACGAAGAATTTTCCTGACTTCTTTTCTTTCGTCGTCGCGAAGTATTTCTAGTTCGTGATTAATCGAAACCACAGACGACGGCTCGATAAAGGTGATGGTGCCCGTATTCGATGAGCCCAAAACATTTCCCTTCACCCTTCGTTTGTAGGTGCTTTCTACTGCAAGTACTCTTCTTTCATTCACAAAGCCCTCCTTTATGTCTGCAAGCCAGCCCTTCTCCGTAAGCCCCTTCATTGTCTTAGAAAAATTCCTATTGCTAGCCCGCTTCAGACTCACCATATCCTCCCTGATATAGCCTAATTCCTCCGAAGCCTCATCTTTTACCTTACCCTTAGCATCAAACACCTTATCAATGGGTTCTATAATATCTAGGGTCTTGTATACGTCCTTGCAAATCTCACCCAATCGAATATACACATTCCCCGCCGATTCAAGCCCTTCCAAAATCGAATTCACCATCCTGGAAGCCCTTGCTATGCGCCAGAAGCCAGACTCAGTCAAAACGGAGTCTTTCACCTCCAACATCCTGAGCTCACTCTCCAACTCCTCGAAATCTATGGAGGGGAAGAGCACACCCTCCGTCCTTATTCGTCGCAACTCCTCAACTTCTTCGAGCAGCCTGACGATGGTCTTGCGATGTCTGAGCGGCTGCAGGGCGTGTGCCCTGGCTTTTGCGCTCGGCTGCACGCACTTTTCAGCAAGCATCGCCCTAATCACGTCGAATTCGAGGTCCGAAGCAACTTGCTCGTCAAAGTGTTTTAGAAGGTCGTCCTTGTGCATGGCGTGCGAATTTACCTAGATAAGTTGTTCTACAACGTTCATAGGGATGAACATCTTTCCACTATCGTGTAGTTTGATGAAACCGTATTTGGCATAAAGCGTTTCCACAAATGCGTCAATGGGGTCAACGACAATTCCTATTGAGTCTATGCTGGCCTTGGATAGTGTGTAGCTTCTCAGAAGTGCGTCGATTAAAAGGTGTTCACCAAGTCCAGTTCCTCGATGTTTCTTGTCTCTTGCGAGATGTCCAATGAAAACCACTGACGCGCTTTTACTGTTGTTTGTGCTTAGGGTTTGGGTTGTTAGAGTGTAGTAGCCTACAACTTCCATAGAGTTGTTGATGGCGGCGAAGCAGGAGAGGAGATTTTTGTCAATATCATCCCAAATATGGGTTTTTAGATAGGCGTTGAGTGAATCCACTTCGCAAGTGAAGTCTTTCACGTAGTAGATGCTGTCTAGTTGTTTTACTACTGGCTGTTTTACTACTGGCTTTTTTATTTCTGGCTGCTTTATCATTGTTGGCAGCTTATGCGTTGGCTTTGTACTTCAGAGCAGCCTCGATGAGGTTGGAGTTGGGGGCGGTTTCGCTGTATACAGTTTTGAAGAAGGTTTTTCTGTCCTTTTCTGATGCAACAATGCATTCGTGTCTGTCCACGATTTTATTTGCTTGCTCCTTCATTACTCTTACGATAAAGCTGCTTGCACTTTTGTCACCACTAAGAAGTTGTGCGCGTTTTAAGAGTTCCTTGTCTTGTTTAGATAATCGAATATCTATGCGCTCAAGCTTGGTTTCCATGATTTCTTGTTGTTTGTACGTTAAATGTACGTACAAATTGTTGCCTTAATTCAGCAATGACCTCACGTATTCAACAACGGAGTGGGTATTATTGAAATCGAACCACTTTATGGTTTGGTCTTTTTTAAACCAAGTCATCTGTCTCTTTGCAAACTGCCTAGTGCTAATCACGATCCGCTCCTGTGCATCCTCCAAGCTAATTTCCCCATCCAGGTAGGCCAAAAGCTCCTTGTAACCTACAGTGTTGAGCGCATTTTCATTTCTGTATGGCAGTAGATTCTTCGTCTCCTCAAGCCATCCAGCCTCCAGCATCAATTTCGTCCGCCTCTCAATACGCTCGTTTATGGTTTCGCGGGGTGCTTCAAGCCCAATTTGGACTACGTTGAACGGCCTCTCTTGTGGTTTCTGATTGTGAAAAGAAGAGAAGGGCTTGTTACTGGCCAAACAAACCTCGAGTGCTCGCACAACTCGTTGAGGATTCATGTTATCCATTTTATTGAAGTGCACTGGGTCCAGCACCTTCAGCTCCTCTTGAAGCTTATTGAGACCTTCAGATTTCAACCTCTCATTTAGCTGCGTTCTAATGTCTAGATCCGCTGGTAGGTTGTCAAATCCCTCAATCACGCCCTTCACGTAAAGGCCAGATCCTCCGACCATGATTGCCACATCACGTTCGGCGAAGTACCCCTCTAGAAACTCAATCGCGTCCTTTTCGAAATCGCCTGCACTGTACATCTTGTCCGGCGTTAAAAACTCCACAAAGTGGTGCGCGGCTGCAGCTTTTTCTTCGGCTGTGGGAGCGGCAGTGCCAATGGGCATGCCCTTGTAGATTTGGCGAGAATCCGCACTTATCACTTCGGCGTTAAACTCCTGTGCCAACTTAATCCCCAGTGAAGTCTTGCCTATCGCCGTGGGACCCACCACGCATATCAGCGTGGGCTTTTTCATAGATGCTTTTTTACCTGGTCAGCGTTGATGTCGCTGTGATTGCTAACGCCTAGAACTTCGCCGCCCTTCATGACTAGCATCTGAGGGCTTTGGTGTTCAGTATTCAACTTCTCAGCAATGGCTGCGCTCACATCTCTGTGATTCAGCAAGTCCAAATAATACGCATCAACCCCAGACAACTCACCATCCCAACCCATTTCAAGCATCTTCAATGCCATTCGGCTTATTGAGCATCTAGTGCTGTGCTTAAATAAGACGACTAGCGAGTTTTCTGATGCAGAAATAGCTCTGTTTAAATCGTCGATAGAGTTAAGGTCTTTCCAATTCATGCCGTAGTTTTGTTGCCTCAAAGGTAAACCACTATGTTGATTCGTCTTCTCAAAATCTTGATTGCTGCAGCCAGCGGCGCGTACACTGTTCAACTGTTCACTAGAGGCTACACTGGAGCTGGAATAGGAATGTTGATTTTGACCATCCTTTTGGTCTTAATCAGTCTGAGAAGCATGCGATTAGTGATGGCTTTTGTCTACCTACGCCAGCAGAAGATGGAGGAAGCAAAGACTTGGCTTGGCAGGGTGCGTGTGAATCAATTGTGGCCAAGGCAGCGTGGATATTACTACTTTTTAATGGGTAGCCTGACTATGGAGCAGAATATGAATGATGCTGAAAAGTTGCTTAAGCAGGCAATTAGCCTAGGTTTGAAGCATAAACATGATGAGGCTGCAGCGAAACTTAATCTTGCGGTTGTTGCAAGCACTCGTCGCAATCTTCCAGAGGCCAAAAAGCTCATCAACGAATGCAAACGCCTTGACGAGAAAGGAATGATGACTCGTGACATCAAAATGGTCGAAGACGCATTAAGGGGAGGAGGCGCAAGACAGGCAGCAGGAAGAAGCGCACGCCGCAAAGCAAATCGCGGTAAAAAGTAGGTTTTGGGGTTTTAAAACTTCAAGCCCAGTCCAGAATAAATACCTACCGTACTAATTCCAGTTTTAAAGATCACTCGTTCTGAGTTTTCGTACCTGTATCCCAGTGATATTAATGGCCAAGCAGACCACCCTACAAATCCGTCTGAGTATCCTCCTCCTGTCCATATATCGGTTCCATAAGGACTTCTGTCGTAATAGACGATCACCCCACCATTAATCTCTAAAAAGTGATCTCTACCTAGTAGAAAAAAAGAGCCTGTAAAAAAACCAAACCCTTCGTTTTCTCCAAAAAATTCAAAGTCTACATGCTGTGCCCCACCCATTACTCCAAGCTGTGTGATTTTATCGGGATCTCGTAAAAATCTGTATTCACACCCAATAGAAGTAGATAGCCAGTTCATTCCAATCATGGGTGAATGCGTTAAAACAACAGCAAATTTTTCTGCTTCTTTCTGCTGAGTTTCATCTTCACTTTGTCCAAATACATTGAACGAAACGAGGCAAAACCCAATGAGTAATAATCTGGAAATCATACAGACTAGGTGTTTATCAGTATTCCAACAACTTTCTTAAATCCCCCTCCAGTCTGTCATCAGCCATAAACTGGCGTTCAAGGTCTGAAGCAAAAGGATATGCTGTATCAAGCCCAGCAGTTCTTGCTACAGGCGCATCAAGCTGCTCGAAGCATAGCTCGTGAATCTTAGAGCTTATTTCCCCTCCAATTCCACCAGTCATAGTATCCTCGTGTAAAATCAGTGCTTTCCCGGTTTTTCTAACGCTAGCCATAACAGCTTCCTCATCCCATGGTAGGAGGGTGCGTAGATCAATGAGTTCTACATTCAATTCAGGATTAGCGTCCAGTACTTTCTCAGCCCATTGTACACCAATACCATAAGTGATGATTGTTGCATCTGAACCTTCGCGCACAATTCTAGCCTTACCAAACTCGATTGTGTAATCCTCTTCAGGTACTAAGCCAGTTAGACTTCTGTAAAGGAACTTATGCTCGAAGAAAAGTACTGGGTTTGGATCCTCGACTGCCATTCTAAGAAGTCCCTTAGCATCAGCAGGAGTTGAAGGGTAGGCGATTTTAAGTCCAGGAACGTGAAAGAACCAGGCCTCTGTACTCTGAGAGTGGTATGGTCCAGCGCCGACTCCACCGCCAGTAGGCATGCGGACTACGACATCTGCGCTTTGTCCCCAACGCCAGTGGATTTTGGCTAGGTTGTTTACGATTTGGTTGAAGCCGCAAGTAACAAAGTCAGAAAACTGCATCTCCATCATCGACTTTCGGCCACTTATGCTAAGTCCCAGGGCTGCTCCAACGATGGCGCTTTCGCATAGTGGAGTATTTCTCACCCTTTCTCTTCCAAACCTCTCAACGAAGCCATCTGTTACTTTAAACACACCTCCGTAATCTCCAATATCTTGACCCATACAAACCATGGTGTCGTGCTTCTCCATACTCATACCCAGACCCTCAGAAATTGCGTCTATCATTCGAAGCTCTCTACCCTCAGAAACAGGTGCCACTGCAGCAGGTGTTCCAGGGGCATATCTATCCGCTAGTTCGACTCTTAAATCAGCCTCGATTGTAGGGAGGTCTTCGCTCACCTTAAGGCCGTCTAAAATTGTCTGCTTGTGCGTTGATTGAATGGTTGACTCCTCGTCATTAGTTAGTCCGCCATTAGCTTTTAAATGAGCAGTAAATCTCTCAACTGGATCCACCTTTACCCACTTGTCAATCAGTCCCTCTGGGTAGTATTTTGTTCCCGATGCTTCTTCGTGTCCTTTAATTCGGAATGTTTTGAATTCCAGTATTATAGGTCTAGGTCGTTCGCGTAAAGATTTAACGCATTTGCGCACGGTGTTGTACACTGCAAGTACGTCGTTTCCGTCGACTATAATCGCATCCTCTTCTGGAATTCCATACCCCACAGCCTTGTCTACAAAGTTCTCGCAACGGAACTGTTCTCTCGATGGAGTTGATAGTCCCCAAGAGTTATTTTCGATACCAATTATAACCGGCAATTGCCACACCGCTGCAACGTTCACTGCCTCGTGAAAATCGCCCTCAGAAGCACCCCCGTCACCAGTGAAAACCATGGTGGCTTTTCCGTTGCCTTCAAGCTTGTTTGCAAGGGCTATTCCATCGGCAATTCCAAGCTGCGGTCCCAGGTGTGAAATCATACCACATATGTGGTGTTCTTTCGACCCAAAATGAAATGACCTATCACGTCCCTTCGTAAAGCCGTGCATCTTTCCTTTGAACTGAGCAAAAAGCCTATCGAGAGGAATTCCCCTCGTGGTAAATATTCCCAAATTTCTGTGCATGGGTAAAATCCATGTCTCTTCAGGCATAGCTGCTGCCACACCAACAGAGATGGCTTCTTGGCCTATGCCGCTGAACCACTTCGAGATTTTGCCTTGTCTTAGCTGAGACAGCATCTTTTCCTCTACCATCCTAGGTAGCATCAACTTCTCATAAAGGTTTAAAACCTCCTCTCGACTCATTCCCTCCGCATCAAACTTCAGAGGATTAAATGGAAAATGATTAGCTGCGTCTGACATTACTATTGATTAGCGCCACGAATGTAAGGAGTGATAAACGATATATTCGCATTATGGAGCAAAACGATTTAGGTGTTTTCAAAGGCCAAATCCGAACCACACCCGACCTAGCCCTTTCTCCAGAAGAGCTTAAAGGGTTGGTACAGCAAAAGTTAGGGCTCCCTCACGGCGCAATCACTTGGGTGAAAATCCTCAAAAAAAGCATAGACGCCCGTAAAAAACCGGTCATGATGCAGCTTGTTGTTGAAGCCGGAAATGATTCAAATTTCTCAAAATCTCAACAACCTCCAATCGATTTTCCTAAGCTCCATACAAATGCTCCAGAAGTTTTAGTCGTAGGAAGTGGGCCAGCAGGGCTTTACGCTGCTCTCGAACTTATAAGGCAGGGAGTTAAGCCAGTAGTAGTTGAAAGGGGTAAAAAGGTTAGGGATAGGCGCCGTGATCTGGCTGCTCTAACAAAAGAGCACATTGTTAACCCCGACTCAAATTATTGCTTTGGAGAGGGTGGTGCAGGAACATATTCTGATGGCAAACTATATACTAGGGCCAAAAAGCGAGGTCACGTTATGGAGGCTCTGCTTTGGCTTGTAGACCACGGTGCTGATACAGATATTCTAGTAGATGCGCATCCCCACATTGGTACAAACCGTCTTCCAGCCATCATCAGTAAGATGCGTGAAACCATTGAAGGTTCTGGTGGAGAGGTGAGATTCAATACTAAACTTGTAGATATAGAATCTGCTGACGGCGCAGTGAAGTCTGCAGTTTTAGAACATGTTGAAACTGGCGACATAACTACATACAATTGCAATCACATTGTTCTCGCAACAGGTCACAGCGCTCGAGATATTTTCAGGCTTCTTCATTCTAAAAACCTCACGCTTGAAGCCAAACCTTTCGCTTTAGGAGTACGTGTAGAACACCCTCAAAACTTCATCGATTCTCGCCAATATCACGGTGAATCTAGAGTCAATAAACAAGATGAAGAAAGACTTCCAGCAGCATCGTACAGTCTTGTATGTCAAGTCGATGGGAGGGGAGTCCACAGTTTCTGTATGTGTCCAGGGGGTATAATTGCTCCATGTGCAACTGATCAAGAGGAAATAGTTACAAATGGTTGGTCACCCTCGAAGAGAAACAACCCCTATGCAAATTCGGGTATGGTGGTGACGATTGATGAAGGGGTTTGGTCTAAGGCTGGATACAGTGGTCCACTAGCGGCTCTAGAATACCAAATGGCGGTTGAAAAAGCATGTTGGAAGGCAGCAGGAAGCACTCAAAGGGCGCCAGCTCAGCGCTTGACAGACTTCGTTGAAAAGCGTGCAGGCACTGGCGAAGAGCCTCTTTGCTCATACCATCCAGGCACAACCTTAGTCAACCTACACGATGTATTACCAGAGGTTGTAGCAAAATCTCTACTCAAGGGTTTCAAAGAATTCGACAAACGCATCAGGGGCTTCATCCACCCAGATGCAATTGTAGTCGCTCCAGAATCGCGTACAAGCTCACCGGTTAGAATCCCTAGGGATAATGAATCATTGGAACATCCTGATTTGAAGGGGCTCTATCCTTGTGGCGAGGGCGGTGGATACGCAGGCGGCATCTTAAGCGCTGCGATGGATGGCAGGAGGGTGGCTTCTAAAGTTGCGGAAGACCTCCAAGTTGGCGGCCAATAACGCTGCCTATAGCAACTCCCATTCCTCCCATTCTCACGCCTACGTGCAATCCCGGCTTTACAGTTTTCACGATCGGATCTCTAGATTCTCCCACACCTAAGTGGCCAATCCAGTTGTATTCAATCTCGAAATCTTCTGCGATATGAGTCTTCAAAAATTCTATGAGCTTGTTTTCAACCTCATCGCTTTCTCCATCACCCCATTGTCTTCCGCCTCCAATTAGCATTCGGTTTCCAAGTCTACGCAGATACACATACCCTCTGTCGTAGTGGCAACTTCCTCGGAATTCAAGATGTGAGATTTCAGAAGTGACTAGAACGCGATTTGGTTGAGGAGCAACGTCGAGTTCTGGAAGAAGATCAGATGCAAAAGCATTAGCTGCTATCACAACTTGTTTTGCCTCAAAATACCCGTAGTCAAAATCCAATCTGTACCCATCCCCATCTGCTTCTATTGATTCTATCCTGCATCCATTAAAGATGTCTACGCCTGCGGCTAAAGTCCTTTGCAGCAATGACCTGTAGAGTTTTGAAGTATCTAGGATTCCTTCAAAAGGACTTGTGATAACAGAGGTAGCGCCTTTTACACCTGGAGCCTCAGATCCAACACTGAATGGTTCACCACCAAAGACTCCAATCAATGCCTCATTTAACACAGGAACAAATTCATGCACATCAGCTTCGAGCTTTTCATCTCCCTGGGTAAACATCTCAATTGCTCCAGTTGCCTCGTATCCAATCTCTTCGTCAGAAAAATTTTTGCGAAGTTCTTTTAGCCCTTTATACCTAGCAGCGACCAATTCGACCGTCTTCTCAGGTCCAAGTACTCTCCAATCATCTAAAAGCTCTGAAGGCGACCCAAAACACGTAAACCCAGCATTCTTAGTGCTTCCGCCACCACATAGCGGGCTGAGTTCAACAATTGTAATGCTAGCTGAAGGAAATCTACGCCTACATTCTAGCGCAGCTGAAAGCCCCACAAAACCAGCTCCGATGATCACAATATCGCGTCCTTGACACCATCCATTGTGTTCCCAAAAGCTTAAAAGCGTATTTTTACCAAGTCTAGGCACAATTCTGTTCTTAGATATACCGTAAAAGTAGAGATGGAATTTACTCAATCTGTAAGAAAATTGATTTCCTCTGCTGCGATTCTGCTTATCGCAGCTGGAAGCATACTCGGCCAAACGAGCCTTCTCCTCGTTTCAGGCACTGTAAATGACGACGGTTCTGGTAGAAAACTCCCAGGAACTGTAGTGGTTGTATACCAGGACGACGTCGAACTTGATAGACAAGAAGTAGATAAAAACGCTGGCTACGAGTACGAGCTAGAGCTAGGTCACAATTACACGTTTTCATATGAGAGAGAAGGTTTCACATCGAAAAAGGTAATTATTGATGTTAGTCACACACCTACAGATGGGAGTGTTGAAGGGTTTGGGTTTGATTTAGATATGAGACTTTTTAAGGATATTGAAGGTTTTGATACGAGCATCCTTGATGAGCCTATTGGAATGGGTGCGTATAATCCTGATACAAGAAAATTTGCGTTTGATTCTGATCATACGGAGAGGATGAAGTTGCGAATTGAGAATGAGATGAATCGTCTTGCAGCGATAGAGGAGAATAGGGATAAGAATAAAAGAGCTTTTGATGTTGCAATGAAGGCAGGCGAAACTGCCATGAAGAAGAAGAAGTGGCAGGATGCTCTAAGTAGCTTCAATGAGGCTCTTAACCTCATTCCTGATGAGCAGGAAGCAATTGAGCTGAGAGATGAGTGCCGTGCTAAACTTGATGAAATAGCAGCTAAGGATGCTGAGAAGCAGGCTGAAGAGGATGCCAAACGAGCAGAGGAAGAAGCTAAAGCCGCGGCAAAGGAAGCAGAAAGGCTAGCTAGAGAAGAAGAGGCTAGAAAGAGAAAAGAGGAAGCTGAAGCCCGCCGTAAAGCCCTCAACAATCCTCAATCAACCACAGACGTAACAACAGATCAGCAAGAGGAACAAGAAGTAGAAGATGATTTCGTTCCACGTGATAGAGAAGTGGCAGAGGATAATAGCGAAGACAGAAGGGCACAGGAGGAAGCGGAGATGGAAGCACGCCGTAGGGCAGCTGAAAATGCAGCGAATGCAGAAGCTGAAAAGCGCCGAAAGGAGCAGGAAGCAGAGGCAAAGCGAGCAGAGTTGCTAGCCAAATCTGCAAACAACAGATCTGACGATGCAGACCAATTCTTCCGTGAAGCACTCAAGTCTGAAAACCAAGCCCGAGCTGCAGAAATTGAGCAGAAGAAGCAGAGTGGAAGACAGCGTTTGGATCAAAGGGAAGACGAAGCTCGCGATCGCAAAAACGCATCTCGTTCTGAACTTGACGACAAGGTTGCATACAATGATGCTAACGATGATCAAGCTGAGCAACGCGCTCGCGAAAAGGCTTCAATTGTTGTTCAAGCTCACCGCTCTCAACAGGAATTCATTGATGCACATAAAAACATTGCAGTTCATACCCGCTCTTACT
This sequence comes from Methanobacteriota archaeon, assembly GCA_002723115.1. Taxonomy (GTDB): domain Bacteria; phylum Bacteroidota; class Bacteroidia; order Flavobacteriales_D; family Sanyastnellaceae; genus UBA974. The sequence goes on from PBNL01000039.1 coordinate 27,470, forward strand.
ACGCTGACCAGATTAGAGGCCAAAAGAACTCTCAAATAAACCTCGACAAGTCAGTAGACAAAACCATTCCTCAACCCTACCGTGGCAGGGCAGCAGAGCATCAAGACGAGATTGAATACACTCAGTCCCTAATCGATGCCCAAACCACTCGCCAAAAGGGAGCTATGGACCAACGCCGCATCGATTCTAATTCAGGCGGCTACGACCAAATCCAAACCCAACAAAACAGCTACCGCGGAGAATACGAGCGCAACGCGGGAACCCCAGCACTAAGCAAAAAGGACGAAGAGCTACCCCAAGGATTCCACGAGTACTCCTACGAGATCCCCAACGGTACAGTAATCGAACTCACCTTCCGAGACGGCGACAAAGTCGTTCGATACAAGAAAGTCCTCATGAAGACGGGCACTTTCTACTTCAGAGACAACAAGAGCATCACGGCTTCAATCTTCCACAGAGAAACAACTGTAGTTCACGATTAATTTCCAGATGACTCAGGGTGTTCAAAATGCGATAATCTTTACTCTCGCCGTTCACGCGGTGGCTCTCTTCACGCTAACCCAAATCACAGTTTCAGACACCACCCCAGCCTCTGAGCAATACGCTGAGATTGAGCTCTTCAACACCGAAGAACTACCCCAAATCCAAGACGAGCAACCAATTGACCCCATCCAACAACGCATCAATGAGCGCATAATGAACCTGCGTTCTGATGCTTCTAAGGAATCCACTTTAGACGCTCGCTCGACTGGCATTAGCAAGGCAGAGCAGGAGGCGATTGATAGGGCTGTGGAGCGCGAGCTTGCTGAGCTGGAGTCGAGCGAAATGGATAGGTTGTCTGCCGAGGAGAAGGAGTTTGAAACTATTGGGTTACCGGATGAGGATAAAGACCAAACCCGCGTCGACACCATGGACGATTGGGATAAGAAATACGAGGGAAGGGTAACAGTAGAATTCTATTTAAAAGACAGAAGCGCAATGCATCTCGACGTCCCAGGCTACCAATGCAAGGGTAGGGCAGACATTGTAGTAAGTATCACTGTCGATGACGACGGCGAGGTAATTAGTGCTGAACTAGTTTCAGGTGCCGACCCTCATTCGTGCTTTGCAGAAGCTGCCATCAAATCGGCAGAATCTTCTCGCTTCCTGCCCTCAACTTCAGCACCAAGGCGCCAAACCGGCACCCTTAGCTATGCTTTTGTAGCTCAGTAGCTCCGCCCTCTGCGTACTCTTTCAGATACGAGTACTTCTCAGTCAACTTTCCATCTAGCCCAGTCTCTCTTGCACCTGCAAGTACACCATCCTTATCACCTTCGATAAGCAGGGGAATCACGTGATCCATCATCTCACGCCCAAAGCCCTTTGAAGCATCCCTAGGCAACTCACACGGAAGATTATCCACAGCCATAACAGTTATGCCACCAGAGTAATCAAATTCGCATTCCTCTTCATTCACAGGACAATATCCGTAAAGAGGATCAGCAATTGTAGAAGGCCTAATTGTACATCCAACGGGTCCATCAATATCACAACTAACATCCGCCACAACCTTCAGCCTTAGCTGATCATCTTTAAGATCATCCCTCGAAATGATAAACGGCGAACCTTCAGCGTAGAAATGACCAGCGATGAACATGTCAGCAGCTCTAGCGTACTTTAAAAAGCTCGACTGATAACCAGACGGATTCTTTTTAAAGTCCTCTCTAGAAAATTCACCACCGTCCTTTCTTTCGTTGTAGTCGCTCAGTCCTATGTGTGCATATACTGCGCCACCTTCAAATTCTGATACTAAGAAATCGGATTTGTCTACTTGTCGAACGCCTACTGCATCAAGAAGCTCTGCAGCGCCTCTTCCCACACGGCCAAACCCAGTCAAAACAATCTTCATCCCATCTGGGAACGCCACAGCGCTAGCAGCCTCAATCATTTCTTTCAGATCAGTGCAATCAATAGCTCTTGGAAGCTCAAAGCATTTCTCTCTCAAGCCCCAAGCCCTAAGCCCATTATAGGCCCCAACAATTCCAGCCCAACGTCCAAATCCAATGATCCTCTTCCCATCACTGCCTCTCAACATCTCGTAATCGATAAGGCTTACTTTCTTCTCAAGCATGGCTGCAAGAAGCTTCGCATTATACGGCTGCTGTTTATATGTGTGAGAAAAGAAAAGGAAGGTCTTACCGGGCACTAGGTCCTCGATATTCACTTCCTTTACTCCAATTAATATGTCACAGTCGCTTACATCATGGACAACATCCATCCCGTATTCAATGTATTCGCTGTCTTGAATGCGTCGTACCTCTGAGGTTTGGACTACAAGCTCTACATCCGGCCATCTATCTCTAAATTCTAAACACTGCTCCGGCGTAAGTGCCACTCTTTCGTCTGGCGGAACCTTGCCTTCTCTAAGTAGTCCAATTTTCATAGGCACAATTTACTCAATCACCCTACCTTTGCCCTCATCAAAATGATGTTCTTTGTTTTTGGGGCCGATCTTGGATTAGACAGCAAGATGGTTAAGTGTGTAAGCATGTCGAGCTCTTAGTTGTTCAGCTCGTAAAACTCGAATTCCTACAGTCAGAAATGACAACAATTCCTACGCGCTCGCAGCCTAATCGACTCAGTTGATTACGCCTAATTCTAGCCCAAGAGGGCAGAACGAGCTATCCCGATATCACGTACGGACCCTTCCGCGATATCAATGGGGTATCAGGTAAATGGGACTAGTTAAGGGAGCGTTCTTCTCCTGGCGCAAAACTCTAATGAACTAAGCTTTAGGTAATTTGTCCTTCATGACCTTAAGTCGAAAACCACGAAACGACTAAACATGTAGAAATCCCCCTTCTCCCTTGTTTGGACGGGGGTTCGACTCCCCCCGGCTCCACTATAAGTGTATTTTTAAGTTTCCCCCGCACATGGTACACGAGAGTACTTCTTGAAGGTGTATCTCACTGTCAACACTTAGGTAGGTGCAAGCCTGCGGTCCCGATTTTTAGACCAGCGAGCAAAGTGTCCAGTGATTTAGCATTGTTCAGAAAGGCGTTGAAGTATAGTGCCATTAGCTTGCGCCAGATATTTTAGGTAGTGTAATTGCTTTGGTTAAAATCGCTAGTCTTAACAGCCAGTAACTACTACTCTGCAAGATGGACGCTAGTGTACTTTATGATTCAAAATAATTTACGGGATTCCTGCAATAGTATAAATTCAAAGTTGAAGCGTTGTGGAAATCTGTTGTTGTCGTGTTGGTAGTTATTGGCGACCTGGGTGGTCATGATGTGCGCAGTGCATTAAATTTCACCACACTGAATATGAACAAGACATCATGAGTTTTCCCCTCCTCCTTGAAAAGTACAGGACGCAAACCCCAAACCACCGGGCGCGTGGCGAGCGGTTTGAGCGATTGATTCAGGCTTTTCTAAAAACTGACCCTACCTATGAGGGTCTCTTTTCCAACGTCTGGCTTTGGGAAGAGTTCCCCTTCCGGGAGGCGCTTGGAGGGTCCGATACCGGAATTGACATCGTCTGCAAAACCCACGAAGGAGAATATTGGGCGGTTCAATGCAAGTGCTACAAGGAGACAACAGTGATTGACAAGTCCTGCAAAGGGAACATACATTAAGAGTATCACTATGAGCTCTACTATGGGACCTGGTATTAAAGTTGAACAAAAATCGGCGGTTTAACC
>PBNL01000040.1 GCA_002723115.1 Methanobacteriota archaeon
AAAGGCTGCACAAACGGTACAGGCAAAGCACGTCATTATCGCCACCGGGGCACGTGCACGCCAGCTGCCCGGGTTGGAAACAGACGGCACGCAAATCCTGTCATACAAAGAAGCGATGATTCCCAAATCCATGCCGAAATCCCTGATTGTTGTTGGATCAGGGGCGATTGGTGTTGAATTTGCCAGTTTTTATCGCGACATGGGTGTTGAGGTCACCATTATCGAGGCCCTTGACCGGATTTTGAATGCTGAGGATGCTGAAATTTCAGCTCTGGCGCATAAGTCCTTTGAAAAGCGGGGGATTGCCATCCACACCTCTGCCCAGCTGAAAGCATTTGAAAAAACTAAAAACAGTGTCAAAGCGACTGTCATGCTGAAGGGCAAACAGGAAGTCATATCTGCCGAACAGGTGATTATGGCGGTAGGCATCGCTGGTAATTCAGAAGGCCTCGGCCTGGAGGTGACCAAGGTCAAGCTGGACAGAGGGCATATCGTCACCAATCAGGTGATGGCAACTGATGAGCCGGGCCTTTATGCCATTGGCGATGTTACCGGCGCGCCATGGCTTGCCCATAAGGCCAGCCATGAGGGCATTTTATGCATTGAGGCTATTGCGGGGCTGAAAAACTTGCATCCCATTAAACCAGAGGCCGTGCCAGGCTGTACCTATTGCCGCCCACAGGTGGCCTCAGTCGGCCTCAGCGAAGCCAAGGCCAAAGAGCAGGGCTATAAAATCAAGGTTGGCAAATTTCCGTTCCTGGGGAATGGTAAGGCGATCGCTCTGGGTGATGATGAAGGGCTGATCAAAACCATTTTTGATGAAAAGACAGGCGCGTTACTGGGCGCACATATGATCGGCCCAGAGGTTACAGAATTGATCCAAGGCTATGTTGTTGCGCAGACATTGGAGACGACTGAGACTGAGCTGATGCAGACGATTTTCCCGCATCCGACACTGTCTGAAGCCATGCATGAAGCCGTTCTTGATGCCTATGGCAAAGCGATCCATTTTTAAATGATTTGTGGCCATTTTTGAAAAAGGTATGTGTGAAGTCTTTTTTCAAGCCAAGAACTGATGTAGGCACAAGCAGAGGACAGCTGCTGTCACGCAGAGGATAAAAAAGAATGCCGTCTCCAAATCTGACAAAAGGTGCCGCCAGGCATCCAGAAAAAAGACGTAATGAGGACAAACCGCAACCGCGCCGCCCGGATTGGCTGCGGGTGAAGGCCCCGCGTGCAGGCGCATTTTCAGAGACCAAACGTCTGATGCGTGATCTGGACCTTGTGACTGTGTGTGAAGAGGCCGCTTGCCCGAATATCGGTGAATGCTGGGCAAATAAACATGCCACCATGATGATTCTGGGGTCTGTATGCACACGGGCCTGTGCGTTCTGTAATGTGGCGACAGGCCGGCCTGATTTGCTTGATCCGCATGAACCTGACCATGTTGCTGAGGCGGTTGCCCGTCTTGGCCTGCGCCATGTTGTGATCACTTCTGTGGACAGAGATGATCTGGATGATGGCGGGGCAGATCATTTTGCCCGGACAATCGCTGCTACCCGGCTAAGCTCACCAGAGACAACAATAGAAGTGCTGACCCCTGATTTTCTGCGCAAAGAAGGGGCTGTTGAACAGGTAGTCGCGGCAAGGCCTGATGTGTTTAATCACAATATGGAAACAGTTGAGCGCCTATATAAGCCTGTTCGCCCTGGTGCACGTTATGCTCATTCTCTGGGCGTGCTGAAACAGGTCAAAACACTGAATCCGTCTATTTTCACCAAATCCGGCATTATGGTTGGTCTGGGCGAAACTGATGATGAGGTGGCAGAGATGATGGACCATCTGCGGGCAGCAGCTGTGGATTTCATGACCATTGGCCAGTATCTTCAGCCAACCCCTAAACATGCTGCTGTTGAGAGGTTTGTCACTCCGGACCAATTCAAGGCCTATGCTGAATGGGGCCAGGAAAAAGGCTTTTTGATGATGGCCTCCACCCCGTTGACCCGCTCGTCTTATCATGCTGATGCTGATTTTGCGGCTCTTCAGAAAGAGCGTAACAGGCGGCTTGAACAGGCCCCCCGCGCCAGTGTCTGAAGGAGGGCAGGGCGGATGACAACTCATGCAGAACAGCGTTTGATCCATCACACGCCTGAACAGCTGTTTGATTTGGTTGCAGATGTTCGCCGGTATCCTGAATTCCTGCCCTGGTGTCTTGCCGCACGGATTAAAGAACGCTCACAGACCACGCTGGTTGCTGATCTCATCATCGGGTTTCAGATGTTCAAAGAACAGTTCACCTCTCATGTCAGCATGGACAGAGATAATCTGATTATTGAAGTGGAATATGCAGAAGGCCCGTTTAAGTATCTGAAAAACAGATGGAAATTTATTGAACATCCTGATGGATGCGTGATCGATTTCTATGTTGATTTCGAATTCCGCTCTCGCTTGTTGCAAACCGTCATTGAAAGCCTGTTCACAGAAGCGGTCAAGCGCATGGTCAGGGCGTTTGAGGCCAGAGCCGATCAGCTGTATAACCTGAAGGTAAAGCAGGGCTGACGGTCAGCCAGCAGACAGTTTTTGCAAAAGTTCAATTGCCGCATCACAGGCAGCCTGTCTGATTTGCTGTCTATCGCCGCTGAACTGATGGTGTTCTGTTATCTGGCGGCCATCTTCGCTGCAGGCCGATATCCAGACCAGCCCCACGGGTTTATCCGGTGTGCCGCCGCCCGGCCCGGCAATACCAGTCAAAGATACAGACAAATCTGTTCCGGCAGTCTTTTGCCCGCCTTTGGCCATTTCGGCTGCTGTCTGTTGCGAGACCGCACCGAACCGGGCAAGTGTTTCCGGCGTAACCCCGACCATATCTTGTTTGGCCTGATTGCTGTAAGTGATAAACCCTCTGTCCAGTACAGCAGAGGCACCGGCGACAGCGGTCAGCGTGCTGAACACCAGCCCGCCAGTACAGGATTCAACCGTGCACAGGGTTTTACCTGTTTCTGTCAGATGTTCAATCAAGTCATCAGCATTTGTGGTCATATCCGGCCTCCCGGGATGTGGCTGGCGTTAAGGGGTATAAATAAACAGCTGCGCCATAAGTAAGGCAATGCCGGCCAGCGTGCCCGCCACCAGATCATCTGCCATCACCCCGATGCCGCCAGGCAGACGTTCTGCTGCGGATACAGGCCAGGGTTTAAGGATATCAAACAGTCTGAACAGAAGAAACCCTGCGGCATACCACCAAAGGGCTGTATCCAGATTTGGCAAAATGCACAACAAAACAAGCCACTGTCCGGCGACCTCATCAATAATGACCTCTCCCGCATCATTCTTGCCGGTCAGATGCGAATAGGCATCAGCGGCATATACGCCGATAATGGTCACCAGCAGCAGCGCGGGCAACAGCATCAAAATGCCGCCTTTAGCCAGGAAAAAACCTGTCACAAGAGCAAATAGAGACCCTGCAGTACCAGGAGCGGGCAGGGATCGGCCCAAGGGCCCTAATGTTGCCAGTTGTGCCAGCAGCCCGCTCATCCCTTTGCCCCTGTATAAGAAGAGGGCAGGCACACTGTGGCCTGAGCCAGGGCCGCTATTCCCTCACCACGGCCGGTGAACCCCAGACGCTCGCTTGTGGTGGCCTTCACAGACAGCCTGGATGCGGGCAGGCCCGTGATTTGGGATAAACGGTCTGTCATTTCTTGCCGGTGTGGGCCAATTTTGGGCCGCTCGCAAATAAGGGTAACGTCAAGCAAGCTGACATGCCCGCCAGCCTCAGTCACCTGATCAAGGGCAAACCGCAAAAACTGGTCAGATGAAGCGGCCTTCCATTTTGGATCAGATGGCGGGAAGTGCTGGCCGATATCACCCATCGCCAGACAGCCCAGAACCGCGTCACATAACGCATGTAAACCAACATCACCATCAGAATGGGCAATCAGACCCTGATCATGATCAACCGCCACGCCGCAAATCATAATCGGACCGCTTTCATCGGGTGAAAATTTGTGAACATCAAAACCACTGGCGGTCCGTGTTTCTGTCTGCTGGCTGTTCTGCATCATATTCAGGTCCTCAGCAAAAGTGATTTTTTCAAGCTCTGATGCGCCGTCAACACAAATCAGCTTCATTCCGGCTATTTCAGCAAGGCTGGCATCATCAGTAACCTTTGCATGGCTGTCACCCCCGGCAAACGCCTCATGCAACCGCAATAAAGTGTCAAACGCAAAGGCCTGAGGGGTCTGCACCCGGCGCAAGCTGGTCCGGCCAATCGTGGATAAAATGATCTGTTCACGATCAACCTGTTTCACTGTGTCAGTAATGGGCAGGGCAGGAACAGCGCCATCTGCCCCCGCTTTGCGGGCAGCCAGAAGCGCGTCCAGAACGTGATGTGGCACAAACGGGCGGGCCGCATCGTGAACCGCGACGCTTGTGCTGTGCTCCCTCTCAGCCAGAGCCCGCAGACCATTTAAGGTCGATGCCGTCCGGGTTGCCCCGCCTGTGGTGAACTGAACGGGCACCGGACAGGAACGGGCAGCTTCTTTCAGCTGATTTGTAACCAGCTCATCCACGCCCTCTTCGGGAAGCACCACCATGATGCGCCCGCAATGCGGCCAGCAACCAATCGCGTCCAGACTGTGCAGCAGAACAAGCTTGCCTGACAGCAGCCGGAATTGTTTTGCCGGTCCTGGAGATGGCATATCTGCTGAAAACCGGCGGCTTTGCCCTGCCGCCAGAATGATAAAATCCATATTGTGGTCTGCAGCGGCCATCATTCTGCCTTGTCTATATGTTCAGCCCGGAACAGGTCTGCCCTGTTTCTAGCCTGATGTTGGCGGGCTTGTCCAGTTGAGGCCGTGCAGGTGAATCTGAGGAGAGGTATGATTTATCTTTATTTTCTGCCTATTTTTTGGGCAGAGTTCTGGACATTTCTGCGAGGTTTCAGGCATACTCGCGGCTATGACGCTTGTTCTTGACCAAATTTTAGGCCTTTCGGGAAAAAACAGCCTCTCTGATGTGGTTCTGGCGCCGATGTCTGGCATTACGGATCAGCCATTCCGCGCGGCGGTCAGGCGCGCCGGGGGCGGGCTGGTGATCAGTGAAATGGTGGCCAGCCACGCGATGCTGACAGATTTGCGTGCTGAAATGCGTAAAATTTCCTCACATCTTCGAAAAGAAGCGCCTGTCGGGCTGCAGATTGCCGGATGGGACCCGGAGATGATGGCTGAGGCCGCGCGCATGGCAGAGCAGATGGGCGTTAATCTGATTGATATCAATATGGGCTGCCCTGCAAAAAAAGTGACGGGCCGCGCTTCGGGCTCTGCCTTGATGCGTGAGCCTGAACGGGTAGAAGCGATTTGTGAGGCCGTTGTGCGGGCGGTGTCTGTTCCGGTCACATTAAAGACCAGGCTTGGCTGGGATGATGCGTCTTTAAATGCCCCGGATATTGCCAGAATTGCAGAAAGCAAGGGTATCAGGCTGATTACCATTCATGGCCGCACACGTTGCCAGATGTATAAAGGTGAGGCTGACTGGTCAGCTATCCGGGCTGTTGTTGATGCGGTGACGATTCCGGTTCTGGCCAACGGGGATATCACAAGCTGTGCGGCCGCAGCAGAAGCTGTCCGCCTTTCCGGGGCGGCGGGTGTTATGGTCGGCCGGGCAGCTATGGGCCAGCCCTGGCTGTTGGCGCAGATAGCTGATCATCTTGCCGGCAGGACAGTGCGCTCTGTTCCGGATATGCATATCCGGCATCAGATGATGCGCGCTCATCTGGCGGATATTCTGGCTGAATCAGGCGAGAGAGGCTTGCGATCCGCCCGTAAACATTTTGCCAGCTATTGTGATCATCTGGACCAGTCAGAAGGCCTGCGAGAGGTCGCGCTAAGAGCTGACGCAGCTTCGCTGGTTCAGGACGCTATCGATCGTTATTTTCTGGATCAGTCCAGATTATCAGCAGCATAAAGCAGGGAAGGAAGAACAGCTGATGGTCAAATCTGGTGCTTTTGCCCACGCCCAGCAAGAAGATATGTCTGCTGAATTGCTGAATATGCTGCCGTTTCCGCTGTTGCTGATTGACAATGATGACAGGTTTGTCTGGCTGAACCCGGCTGCAGAAAGTTTCTTTCAGAGCAGTACCGCCTATCTTGCGGGCAGGGCGCTGACAGAAATGCTGCCTGCTGACAGCCCGTTTTTTGCTTTGCTTCACCGCGTCAGACAGGCCGGGCGTCCGGTTGTGGAAAAGGCCATGGGGCTGGTCAGCCCAAAGCTGGGGGTCAGGACCGGGGCAATCCAGATGGTGCCTATTCTGGCTGCGGGTCAGCCAGAAGCCCAGGCACAGATACTGGTTTCTATTCAGGAACAGTCCATGGCCGAACAGCTCTCTACCCAGAATCAGTTCAAAGGCGCGGCGCTGTCGATGGCGAAAATGACCGCGCTTCTGGCTCATGAAATAAAGAACCCGCTGGCAGGCATCAAAGGGGCTGCTCAGCTTTTGGAGCTGGATTTACCTGCAGAATATCGGGAATTGAGCGGGATGATCGTTGATGAAACAGATCGCATTACCTCTCTTCTCAGCCGTATCGAAACATTATCGTCTGACACACCTGTGAAATTTACAGATGTGAATATTCATGAAGTTTTGGATCACTGCATCCGGATCACAAAGGCCTCATTTGGCCGCCATTTAACCGTGATAAGGCGCTATGATCCCTCATTGCCTGATGTCAGAGCGGACCGGGAACTGTTGGTTCAGTGTTTTTTGAATCTGTTCAAAAATGCAGCAGAGGCAACAAAGGCAGGAGATGAGCTGACCTTGAGCACATCTTATTCCATGACACGGTATGTTTCCAGCCTATCAGATGGCAGGCGTGTTCATCTGCCCTTTCAGATTGAAATCGAAGATACTGGAGATGGCATCCCAGATGAGCTGGCAGACCATATATTTGAACCGTTTATTTCCACCAAATCAGGCGGATCAGGCCTGGGCCTAGCTATGGTTGCCAGTGTGATTGCAGATCATGGCGGTGCCATTTCCCATCTGCCACGACGGCGCGGGACCTGTTTCAGCATTAATCTGCCGGTGATGAGCAGAACCAGCTCTGGCCGCAAGACAGAGGCAGAGACCTGATGAGCAGCCGGACTCCGCAAATTCTTGTCGCTGATGATGACCGGACGGTCCGGACAGTCATCTCGCACGCGTTGAGCAAACAGGGCTATCAGGTTGGGGCGACAACCTCTGTTGCCGGGCTATGGGATATGGCCACAGCGGGCAGAGGGGATGTGCTGATCACAGATGTTAATTTTCCAGATGGTGATGCGCTGGATCTGCTGCCCCGGCTGCAGGAAAAACGTCCGGATTTGACCATAATCGTGATGAGCGCGCAGGCAAATCTGCTGACCGCGATCAAAACCCAGCAGCGCGGCGTCTTTGATTATCTGCCGAAGCCGTTTGAATTGCGCCAGCTCTTGGATGTGATGTCGAGAGCGATATCCGAAGACCGGACTGACCTGTCTCCGGACAGGCTGACAGCTGGTCTGCCAAAGCAGATCCCCGCGCCACTGATGGGAAAATCGCCTGCAATGCAGGTGACGTTCAAATTATTGAGCCGAATCGCAACACAGTCTGTGCCGGTCCTGATCAAGGCTGAACCGGGTTCGGGAAAGCAAATTGTAGCCCAGACCCTGCATGAGATGAGCCATCTGTCATCAGCTGGCTTTGAGGCTGTGGAATTGTCGCAAGTCGAAGAGGCGGAACATACTGAGCTGTTATTCGGGCCGCGTGGCCTGATCACCCGCACATCAGTTGGCAGCCTGTTTTTGAATAATATTGACCAGCTTTCTGTTCCGGCCCAAAAGGCCCTTGCTCAGTTTATGGTGTCAGGCTCGCCAGGCTCTCGCCTGCAGCCAGCCCAGCTGGGGCAACTGCGTCTGATTTGCGGGACATCTGCTGATCTGAAACAACAGGTCAGCAAAGGTGCGTTCAGAGAAGATCTGTATTTTGAATTATCTGTGGCTGAACTGGGCATGCCGCCGCTGCGGGACCGGCAGGAAGACATCCCGCAAGTGGCCAGCTGGGTCTGCAGCCAGCTGAACAGTCAGTTTCAGACCGAACGGCGGCTGACAACTGAAGCAATGGCCCGCTTGCAAGACTATGTCTGGCCCGGGAATGTAAAAGAGCTGGAAGTGCTGCTGAAGCGTTTGTTCATTGCCACCACAGAACAACAGATTTCGGCCCGTATGGTCGAAAAGGAACTGGATAAGCTTTCCTCTCTGGCTGAGCAGGCCCTGGTTGAACCGATAGCAAGTTCTGACAGCCTTTCCCAAGCGGTTGAACTTCACCTGTCCCGCTATTTCAAGGCTTTGGGCGGGGCAGAACCAGATGCCGGTCTGCATGACCGTATTCTGGCAGAGGTTGAACGGCCATTGATTGTGGCCACGCTTTATCATACCGGGGGGAACCAGATACGGGCCGCCGCCATTCTGGGGCTGAACCGAAATACCTTGCGAAAAAAGATTAGAGAGTTGAAAATTTCAACAAATCGGGCTGAATACAAATAAAGCGCAAATACAGCATGTGGCGATATCAGACGGCGCACAGGATATAAGGATATGACAAATCCGCTTCAATTCGGGTCTGCTGACCGCTCTGTTCAGAAAACAGGGCGGGTGGGTCCTGTGACGGGAGAAGCAGATAGCACCGGTTCTCCTGCTGTCCGGCAATGGCTGGCCGGTGACCGGCTGGCCTATCTTGTGATCACGGTTGCTGTGGGGATAGGCCTGACTGTCTTTTTTGCCCTCTCTCAGGTAACAGACATCACCGCCCAGTCAGATCTTTTGATCCTGAGCTTCCTTGTGGCGATGACATTTCTGGGGCTTTTGCTGTTTTTTGTAGGCCAGCAGTTGCTCCGGCTGTGGCGAGAGCGCAGCCAACGTCACGCCGGGGCCCAATTGCATTTCCGCCTTGCGTTGTTGTTTGGCGGGGTGACCGCTATTCCGGCTGTTCTGGTGGCGATGTTTGCTATTTCCATGATTGATTATTCCTTGCGCGGTTGGTTTGCAGACCGGATTTCAACAGCTGTGAATGAATCAGTAGAGGTGGCCAGTGCGTATTTTGAAGAACATGCCCGTTCGGTGCGTGGCCAAATTCTGGCGATGGCAAATGACCTCAACCGGGAAGCCCCGCGTCTGGTGCGTAACCCCAACCAGTTGAATGAGTATATCTCTAACCAGACCGCGTTGCGGAATTTGTCTGAAGCTGTGATTATAGATGGCACAGGTCAGATCCTGGCAAAGTCACAATTTGCCTTTGCGCTGACCTTCTCTCGGATTGATGATGAGCTGGTCGCACGGGCACGGGACGGTGATGTTGTCATCATTACATCAAAAGAGAATAACAAGCTGCAAGCCATTGTAAAACTAAATGGTTTTGTTGACGCCTATTTGCTGGCAGGGCGTTTTATTGATGCTGATGTTTTGGCCGCATTAAACCAGACACGTGTGGCCGCAGATGATTATCAATCCTTATCTCTTCGCCAGTTTGATCTTCAGATTTCGCTGGCGGTGATGTTTGCTGTGGTGGCCCTGATGCTGTTGCTGGCCTCTATCTGGGTGGGGTTGAACCTGGCCACATCTATTGCCGGGCCTCTGGTCAGTGTGATCACTGTCGCAGAGCAGGTTCGCAGCGGAAATTTCAAAGAACGTGTTCCTGAAAGTGAGGATGTGGACGAAATTTCACGTCTGGGGGCCAGTTTCAACAGAATGCTTGATGATGTGTCCAGCAGCCGTGAGCAGCTGGTACAGGCAAACCGGCAGCTGGATTCCAGGCGTGAATTTACAGAAGCTGTTCTGGGGGGGGTATCTTCTGGGGTTATTGGCTTGGACAGGGACGGCAAGATCACGCTGCCGAACCAGGCGGCCTGTGAGTTGCTGGGCAAGAGGTTTGATGAGCTCTATGGTCAGGAATTAACCGAAATTCAGCCGGCCTTTGCGCCTTTGTTTGACGGTATTGACCAAAGGCGGCGTGTACATCCGGAACGCCAGCTGGATATGCAAATCGGCAGCCGTGTGGTGATTTTGCGTACCCGGGTCACCTCAGAACGTGTTGATGGCCGGTTGGTCGGTTATGTGGTGACTTTTGATGATGTCACTGATTTTCTGGCCGCAGAACGAAAGGCCGCATGGGCTGATGTGGCCAGACGCATTGCGCATGAAATCAAAAACCCGCTGACCCCGATTGCCTTGGCAACTGACCGGCTGAAGAAAAAATATCGTCCGGCTGAAGAAGATGACGGTGATAAATTTGATGATTATCTGTCCATCATCACCCGGCAGGTCAATGATATTGGCCGCATGGTTGAAGAATTTTCCCAGTTTGCTCGCATGCCTGCACCGGTGTTGAAACAGATAGATGCGCGCAAGCTGTTGGCTGAACAGCAGATGCTGCTTGACCCGAACAGCCAGGTATCTCTGACAACCCGGCTCCCGGCTGGTAATGCGCCTGTTTACATCAATGCAGATGCAGGCCTGATGCGGCAGGTGATCACCAATTTAACAAAGAATTCAATTGAAAGCATGCAGGACAGCTCTACGGGCGCGCCCAAGATTGAACTGTTTTTAAGAGTGGCTGATGAACGGGCCGAAATTATTGTGCGTGATTACGGGCCCGGGTTTCCGGCTTCAGATCCGGCCCGGTTCCTAGAGCCCTATGTAACCACGCGCGAAAAAGGAACAGGCCTTGGTCTGGCGATTGCCCAGAAAATCATGTCTGACCATCGCGGTGAGATCACGTTACAAAATCATAAAGAGGCAGGAGCAGTTGTCACTTTATCCCTTCCTCTGGCAGGAGAACATGAGCGATGAATGAAGAAATTCTGGTTGTTGATGATGAGCCGGATATTCGCTCGCTGATCAGCCTCACGCTTGAGGATGAGGGGTTTGTTACTGTTCAGGCCGCTAATGCACAAGAAGCCCGTTCGGTGATTTCTTCTCGGCCGCCATCCTGTATCATCCTGGATATCTGGATGCGTGATTCAGATATGGACGGCATTGATATTCTGAAATGGGTCCAGGATTTGTATCCTGAAGTGCCTGTGCTGATGATTTCAGGACATGGCACAATTGAAACCGCTGTCCAGGCACTGAGATTTGGGGCGCATGATTTCATTGAAAAACCCTTTAAAACGGAACGGCTGTTGCTGACCGTCAGACGTGCTCTGCAACAATCTCGTCTGTCGCGTGAGAATGCAGAACTGAAAGCCCGAACTGGGCAAGCCGGGCCGCGTGATCTGATTGGCCAGTCATCTGCTGTCAAACAATTGCAGCAAGCCATTGACAGGGTTGCCCCTACCGCCAGCAGGGTGCTGATCACCGGCCCGTCCGGTTCAGGCAAGGAGATGGCAGCCAGGCTGATCCATGATCGATCTGACCGGCGTGAGGGCCCGTTTATTGTGGCCAGCTGTGCGCGCTTGAACACTGCCCATGCTGACCGTGATTTGTTTGGCTCAGAAGGGTTACAGTCTGGACGGCGGGTCATCGGGCTGTTTGAACAAGCACATCGGGGAACGCTCTATTTTGATGAGGTTTGTGAGCTTCCTGCGGCAATTCAGAGCCGTTTGGTGCGGACTGTTGCTGAACAGAATTTCAGGCGGGTTGGCGGCAATACAGAAGTGTCAACAGATGTGCGGGTGATTTCTGCTTCCAGCCAGGATTTGCAGGCCGCGATCGCAGATGATGTCTTGCGTGAGGATTTATATTACCGGCTTGGGGTGATTTCCTTGTCTGTCGCGCCGCTTTCATCCCGGCGTGAAGATATTGGGGCGCTGGCGCGGCATTTCGTATCTGAATTTGCTGATCAGCTGGGCTGTCCGCCAGTGAAATTGGGAGAAGATCTGTTAAATGCCATGCGCGCCTACAGATGGCCGGGGTCGGTCCGTCAATTGCGTAATGTCATTGAAACGCTGATGATCCTGGCCGATAAATCTTCAGATGAGCCTTTGGGCGTCCAGGCTCTGCCTCAGGAAATTCTGTCTGGGTCAGAACAGGAGGTGCGGTCTGTCCTGGAAAAGAGCCTGTCTCTGCCGTTAAGAGAGGCCAGAGAAGAGTTTGAGCGGGAATATATGCGCCTGCAGCTGGATAAATTTGGCGGCAATATATCGCAAATGGCAAAATTTGTGGGGATGGAACGATCAGCCTTACACCGCAAGCTGAAATCGCTGGGATTACAGGCATCCTAACCCACAGACGGGTTTTGGCTTGCTCTGGAGGCGAAAATGAATAGAGTAGGGCACAACAGGAGGCCTGCTGCCTGTCTGCCCAGAGAGCAAAACAAAGGACTGGCCGAGTCTTATGTCTGGACCAAATATGGGCGTGGCCGGAATAACTGGCTGAGAAGAGAGATTTCATGAAAATCGTAATTTGTGGGGCTGGGATCGTCGGAAGCGCGATCGCGCGCCATCTCGCCGCAGAACAGAATGACGTAACCGTTATCGATTCTGATCCTGACAAAATTCAGCGAATTACGGAAGTTGCTGATGTCGGAGCGGTGACCGGTGTGGCCTCGCACCCTGATATGCTTGAACAGGCTGGCATGGCTGATGCTGAATTGCTGATTGCGGTAACCGAATCTGATGAAATTAACATGGTGGCCTGCCAGGTCGCGCATACCATTTTCAACACGCCCACCAGAATTGCACGGATCAGATCACGGGCCTATCTTGATCCCCAGGTTGAGGCGCTTTACGGGCCGGAAAACCTGCCGATTGATCATATCATCTCACCAGAGCTTGAGGTATCAGCCGCGGCCGGCCGCCAGCTGCAATTGCCCGGTGCGTTTGATGTCAAGGATATGGTGAACGGCAAAATCCGCCTGATCGGTGTGCTGTGCCGGGAAAACTGTCCTATTCTGGCCACACCTATCCGTCATCTGACCAATTTATTTCCGGGCCTGTCGATGACAATTGTCGCCATTATCAGAGGTAATGAGGTGATTGTGCCGCGGGACGGCACAGATATGATGCAGCCTGAAGACAGGGTCTATTTTGTTTGTGATGCTGAGCATACTGACCGGGCCATGGCCAGCTTTGGTCATACAGAAAAAGAAGCTCATTCTGTGGTGATTGCCGGCGGTGGGAATATTGGCAGCCTGCTGGCTCAGGATATTGAGGCAAAATCCCAGAATACGGTCTGCCAGATTATCGAAAAGGACAAGGCTCAGGCCCATCTGATTGCAGAACGGCTGCAGCAGACAGGGGTGACCTGTGGCAATTCACTTGATGCGGATATATTGAATGAGGCCGGGGTCAGCACAACAGATACCTTTGTGGCGGTCTCTAATGATGATGAGGTGAACATCCTGTCTGCCTTGCTGGCCAAACGAATGGGGGCAAGGCATACAGTCGCGCTTGTGAATATGCCGGGCTTTGTGCCTTTGATCAGCGCGCTGGGTGTTGATGCTGTGATTAACCCGCCACAAATCACCGTATCCTCTATCTTAGAGCATGTCCGGCGCGGGCGTATTCTGGATGTTCATTCTGTTGTTGAAGGGTTAGGGGAAGTTCTTGAGGCAGAAGCCCTGGCCAGTTCTCCTCTGGTTGGGTTGCCGCTTCGTAAAGCGCGGATTCCCAAAGGGGTTGCTATCGGGGCCATTCTGCGGCTTGATGAGGTTATTCCGGCGCGCGGCGACACTGTGATTGAGGCAGGTGATCATCTGGTATTGTTTGCCGCACCAGGGAAAGCCGCCCGGGCAGAATCGATTCTGTCTGATCCGGATTCTGAATTTTAAGGGCTTGAATATTCATGTCACGTTTTGCTTATGTAAATGGCCAGTATCTTTCGCATCACAATGCGGCTGTTCATATTGAGGACAGAGGCTATCAGTTTGGTGATGGTGTTTATGAAGTTGTGTTGCTGATTGACGGCAAGATGGCAGATTGCGAGGGGCATCTGAAGCGCTTGCAGCGGTCTCTTGATGAGCTGAGCCTGTCCAGCCCGGTATCAGATGCGGCTCTGCGCCAGATTATGAACCGCCTTATTCGCCTGAATCGCCTGAAAACAGGAATAATTTATATCCAGATCACACGCGGCGTCGCCCGGCGGGACCATAAGTTTCCCCAGCACAGCCATCCCAGCCTGGTGATGACAGTCAAACATCTGTCTGTAAATACAGGCCAGCAGCTGGCCGGCAAATCAGCGATCACGGTCCCTGATCAGCGTTGGGAGCGGCGGGATATCAAAACCATACAATTGCTGCCAAACTGTCTGGCAAAACAGGCCGCTGCTGAACAGGGTGCTTATGAAGCGATCATGGTAATGGCAGATGGTACGGTCTCAGAAGGATCATCTTCAAATGTGTGGATTTTAACTGGGTCCGGCCAACTGATCACCCGTCAGGCCAATGAAGCCATTTTGAACGGCATTACCCGTCGTTCTATTCAGCGCATTGCCGCAGAACGCCAGCTGGAGATCATTGAACGGCCATTTACGGTCGAAGAGATGATGGCCGCAAAAGAAGTATTTGTCACCAGTGCAACCTCAATGGTTACAGCCCTGACACAAATTGATGATAAGCAAATTCATGAGGGTGAAGTAGGCCTCATTGCCACTGCCTTAAAGGCTGACTATATTGAGTGTATACAGGTTGGTGAATAAAGCCTGATAAAAGGCGGGATAACGCCCGCGACCAGCTTATCAAAGGCGACAAGATGGATAAAACACATAATCTTCAGGATGTTTTCCTGAATCAGGTCAGAAAACAGCATGTCCCTGTGACTATCTTTCTGGTCAATGGCGTCAAGCTACAAGGCGTCATCACTTGGTTTGATAATTATTCAATGTTGCTGAAGCGTGATGGCCATATTCAACTGATTTACAAACATGCGGTCTCCACCATAATGCCGTCCACACCGCTGAACATGCAGGATATAGAAGGTGAAGAACACAGCTGATTCAGGCGTTGTGGTGTCTGATGAAGCGGTTTTATCCATCCTGCGTGAGGCGGCGGAACGTCTGATTCTCCCCCGTTATCAGAACCTTGCCGATACAGAGGTGAAGACAAAAACCTCTGCTACAGATTTTGTCACCATCGCTGATCGTGAGGCAGAAGCCTTTATTGCCCTGGCGTTACTGTCTTTATTGCCAGGGTCCGCCTGTATTGGCGAGGAAAGCGTGGCAGAGGGGAAAACAGCCATCAATGCCGTTGATAAACGCTTTATCTGGACTGTTGATCCTGTTGACGGGACCCGGAATTTTGTTGCCGGGACTGAACATTTTTGTTGCATGGTCAGCCTGATTGATGATCTGGAGCCGATAAAGAGCTGGATTTACAGACCGTTGCTTGATGATGCGGTTGTGGCCACAAAAGGCAAAGGGGTTCGCCATTATCAGGCAGACGGTCAGGTCGTAACCTGTACAGCCCGCTGCCGTGAAGGAGAGATGCCGACATTACAAGGCACGTTAAACGCGATGGGGTTTGATCTGTCTATCAGAAATTCGGTCAGGGACAGGTTGCGGGGCTTGAAAGGGCGCTTTCATTTAGGCTCAGCAGGTATTGATGCGGTCTATATCGCCCTTGGTCAATCTGATTATCTGATGCACAGCAAGCTGACGCCATGGGATACGGTTCCGGTGGATTTAACCTGCCGTGAACTTGGCTATCACGCCGGACTGGCCCCTGATGCCAGACGGTTTGGCTGGCAAGAAAAAGGCGTGTTTCTGGCCGCCAGCAGCCCTGAACAATGGCACCATATGGCCCGTTATATCTGGTCAGGTATTAGGTAAATATTTTTATTTACTTTATTGTTTAAGCGCTGTTTTTTGCCTTTTGCCACAGCTTTTCCATTTGCTCTAGGCTGGCCTGATCAACAGAACTGTTCTGCTGCTCCAGCTGATCTTCAATATATCTGAACCGGCGTTCAAATTTACGGTTGCACCCCAACATGGCGGTTTCAGGGTCAATTCCGGCCTTGCGGGCAAGGTTGGCGGCAACAAACAGGATGTCGCCAATTTCATCTTCGAGCCGGGCTTTATTATCTGGTGTGTGCTTCATCACTTCGGTCAGCTCGTCAAGCTCTTCATGCATCTTGTCGATCACTGCATCCATATCCGGCCAGTCAAAACCGACACGCGCTGCCCGTTTCTGCAGCTTTGCGGCCCTGACCATAGCTGGCAGGGTTGTGGCCACACCGTCCAGAACGCTTAACCGGCTGTCCTTTGCTGCTTCTGCGCGTTCAGCCTGCTTTATTGCTTCCCAATTCTGTTTCACAGCTTCGCCGTCTGCAGCAACGCCTTCGGCAAATACATGCGGATGACGGCGGATCATTTTGTCACTCACCCGGCGCGCCACCTCATCAAAGGTAAAGCTGTCTTCTTCTGCGGCCATCTGGGCATGAAACACCACCTGTAGCAGCAGATCACCAAGCTCATCACAGATTTTATCCCGGTCACCTGTAAAGATCGCCTCACTGACTTCATACGCTTCTTCTATCGTATAAGGGGCGATGGTTGAGAAGGTTTGCTGAATATCCCATGGACAGCCGGTTTCAGGATCACGCAGACGGGCCATGATGTCGAGCAGACGGGACAGATTGGGCGATTCTTGTGACATGTATACTGCTTGCATTATAATAGAGGACAGGTCAATATCTGGCTGCTGTCAAAACTGAAGGAATGCTGCTATGAGTGATGCTGAAAACATGTTTCAGCCTGCACAGACTGCCCAGAAGGGGTTGATCGCCCGTTTGCGCAGCTGGTTTTTCACCGGGCTTTTGGTCACTGCACCGGTTTTGCTGACGATTTATATTACCTGGCTGTTTGTGGATGTGATAGATGGCCAGGTAGAAGCACTGATGCCGTCATGGGTGCGTGACTATATTTCTGTTAACGCGCCTGTGGTGGGCAAACTGCCTGGGGTGGGTTTGCTGATAGGGGTGGTTATGATCACCGTTATTGGTGCTGTGGCAGCCGGGTTTATGGGCCGCTGGCTGATCAGTTTGGGTGAACGTATTCTGAACAGGATGCCCGTGGTCAGGTCAATCTATGGCGCCTCAAAACAGATCCTTGAAACAGTTTTATCGACTCAGTCTGATGCGTTTCGTGAAGTGGTGTTGGTTGAATATCCACGCAAAGGGTTGTGGGTTCTGGGGTTTGTGACCGGCGCAACAAAAGGTGAGGTGAAAGATAGTCTGGACCAGCAAACCGTCAATGTGTTTATTCCGACTACACCAAACCCGACATCCGGGTTTCTGCTGTTCTGTCCGCATAAAGATTTGGTCTATCTT
>PBNL01000041.1 GCA_002723115.1 Methanobacteriota archaeon
AGGTGCTATAGCTCAGTTGGTAGAGCAAAGGACTGAAAATCCTTGTGTCCCCGGTTCGAATCCTGGTAGCACCACAAAAAGAGTCTTCATGCAAAGCATGAGGACTTTTTTGTTTTAGTCACGTCACAAACTTGTTTGTGCAAGTGGATGAAAGAAAAAAGTCCTCCATAGCGAGGAACGAGCTATGAGAAGACTGTTTTTGTAAGGAGCCGATATTGATCACCGAGCGACAGCGAGGTAATCCTGTCTATATTTAGGCTACATATATTCTTCATCACTCACCTACCATGAAAGTAACGGCTGAAAAAAACGAACAGGTTGCAAAAATGATTTTTGCCACCATCTACCCTCTTTACTTGAACAGGTTAATAAAAAATAAGCGCACAGAAGAGGAACTGAAGCAAGTCATTAAGTGGTTTACTGGATATGACGAAGCAACGCTAAAAAGTCTAATAGCTGAAAAAGTTACCTTCGAAACTTTCTTCAAGCAGGCAACCATTCATCAAAACGCCCACCTTATCAAAGGAGTTGTGTGCGGATACCGCATCGAAGAAATCGAAGATCAATTCGAGACATATCGTGACTGCAGAAGACTTGAAAAACTTATTGACGAGCTGGCACGAGGACGCAAAATGGAGAAGATTCTACGCGAATAAAGTCCTCTTCTTATTCACCTTTTTCAAGTGTAAATTAATCTTCTACACTTATAAATTTATATTGTTTCAATGGACTCCTAGAAATCAACTTTAAAACAAAAACATGAAGGAGATACCAATTTTTGGTGAATTACGTCCTATAAAGAAGAACACATCTATTTCACTAGGACAACACTTTGACGAATTCATTAAAACTGAAATCGATTCAGGACGTTATAAAACTGCAAGCTAAGTTGTAAGAGATGGACCTCGAATTTTAGAAGTTAAGATGGAAATGGAAAGAGCATTGCGAGCAGCAATAGAGGAAGGAGTTAAAAGTGGGGATATCAAAGGGATTTACTATTGAAAAACTACTCTCTGAAATTGACAAAAGGTTTAAATGAAAAGCTTTAAAAAAATTGGCACCTTGGATGCTATGAAAAAGAATACATCCATTTCTCTGGGTCAACACTATAACGTATTTATAAATAATGAAATCGCATCAGGTCGTTATAAGAATACAAGTGAAGTTGTTCAAGATGGGCTTAGACTACTTGAATCACTAAGAAATAGAGAAGCAGATTTAAGAGACGCAATTGAGGAGGGAAGAAATAGTGGGTATTCAAAAGACTTTAACATGAAATCCTTTCTAGAAGAATTAGAAAGGAAAAATGGAGTTGGAGATAAGTTCTAAAGCAAAAAGTGATCTAAAAAACATTTATTTGTACTCAATAAAGAATTGGAATACAAAATATGTAAATCAATAAATGTTTGGTTTAGAGAATGTATTTAAACTTTTAATTAAGAATCCAAACTTAGGTATCTCAATTAACGAGATTTTACCTAACTCTAGAATTATAAGTTTTAGATCTCACTTAGTAATCTATCAATTAAATTCTGACACATTAAGAATCGATAGAGTTCTACATAAAAACCAACTTCCTTAACTAAGCCTCCTGCCTAGCCTCCTTAGCCCTTGCCTTAGCAGCTTCGTTTCTTTCAATCTTGTGACTAGGCCTGTTCCACTTTACGTTACCCCTAATCGACATGCACTCTTTATAGCCATCGTTGCTAACTGGTTGTTCACCATCAACAAAAGGAGCCTTAGGTTGAAGACCTAGAATCTTAAACAGCTTTTTATCCTCGTTGATATCAGGATTTGGAGTCGTCAGCAATTTATCACCAGCAAAAATTGAAGAAGCGCCAGCCATGAAGCAAAGGGCTTGGCCTTCATCGCTCATATCAGTTCTTCCTGCAGACAATCTAACAACAGCCTTAGGCATTACAATTCTGGTTGTAGCTACCATTCTAGCCATATCCCAAATCGGAACTGGATTCTGATCCTCAAGTGGAGTTCCTTCAACAGCGACTAAAGCGTTGATGGGAACAGACTTAGGCTGAGGACTCATATTCGCAAGGGTAACGAGCATACCGCATCTATCTGCATCAGACTCACCCATTCCGATAATGCCACCAGAACAAACGCTGATCCCAGCATTGTTTGCATTCTCAATGGTCTTAAGTCTATCGTCGTATTCTCTAGTAGAAATGATTTCTTTATAATGCTCCTCTGAAGAATCGAGGTTGTGGTTGTAAGCGTACAAACCAGCGTCAGCTAATCGTTTGGCCTGATCCTCAGTCATCATACCAAGAGTACAGCAAACCTCCATTTCTAGATCATTCACTGTCTTCACCATTTCTAGCACCTGGTCGAATTCATCGTTGTTCTGGATGTTTCTCCAAGCAGCACCCATGCACAATCTCGACGAGCCATTTGACTTTGCTCTAAGAGCTTGGGCCTTCACCTGGCTTACAGTCATCAAGTCGTTTGTTTCGATATCAGTATGATATCTGGCAGCCTGCGGACAGTATCCACAGTCCTCAGGGCATCCACCTGTTTTGATAGAAAGCAGGGTGCTTATCTGCACTTCTAAGGGATTGTGATTTTCTCTATGAATTGTTGCAGCCTCGTACAAAAGCTCCATCAAGGGCTTATTGTAAATTTCTAAAACTGCTTCCTTAGTCCACTTCTTATCCATGTAAACAAATATATTCTTTTGCTATGCTTTCTTAACTACAATACTAACAGCGTTACCACCAAAGCCCACAGCATTTATCAAAATAGTGTTGGGCGTGATGTCGTTTTTTTGGCAAACTTCTGTCTCATAAGGGAAGGAAACCACCTCTCCTCTTTGCAGCATTTCAACAGCTAGGTCAAGGCTTACGCCACCTGAAGCGCCTAGAGTATGACCGCTTTGGTGTTTCGTACTTATGATATGAGTTGTACCCTCTCCTAAAACTTCATAAACTGCTTTAAGTTCAGATTGATCACCCTGATTCGTTCCTGGTGCGTGCATTATTACAACGTCAATCTTTCTGACCCCTGCTGAGTCTAATGCCATCCTCATACTCTTCTGCATGCAATCAGCATCAGCAGAAAGTGAGGCATTGTGCTCTATCACCTCAGTGCCGTAGCCCAAGCCGATGATGCGTGCCAGGGAGTTTTGGCCATCATCCTTTTCTAGGCTGAACATGGATGCGCCCTCTCCCAATACCATGCTGTTACCATTTCGGCCCGTCATTAACGGTGCGCATGACCATTGAGAGGTTTCTTTTGCGTAGACGCCTAATGCTCTCATTTGGGCTACAGTAAAATCAGTCAATGGAGCCTCGGAACCACCAACTAGGAACTTATCAGACATCCCACTTTCTATCCAAGCGCAAGCATTAAGAACTCCGTGCAGAGCAGTGCTACAAGTGATGGAATGCGAGAGCGTGGCGCCTCCTAAACCCAAATCATAAGCCACCCACGACGATATATTTCCAAGAGTAGTTGTAGGCGAAACCAAGGGAGACATCCTCTTCTTAGGCGATTCTAAAAAGTACTGATGGTACTTTTCAAAAAGCTGTGTAGCTCCTCTTGATGAACCTATGTTCACACCGACTCCAATAAGGTCTTTCCATCCAGCATCGGCCACCACATTTCTACTAGCCCAAAGAGCCATAAGGACACTTTTATCGAGTCTTCTATAATTGAGATGGGCCTTTCTAAGTTCAGAAAGCTCACCCTCACTTTGAGGCGAAAGTTTTCCCGTCGGAGTATCCTGATCGTTAAAACAACAAATAGTCAAAGCAGAGTTTGACGCGTTGTATTGCTTCCAGATTTGGTCACTTTCATGTCCAACAGAAGCAATGGTGCTCTTTGCTGTAATCAAGATGTCTTGCATGTGGCAAAGCTATCAAATAGCTATTTTTTCTAGCCCAGAAATTATGGTTTTATACACCTTATCCAATTCGCCATCTGTGATGCAATAAGGAGGCAGAACATAGATGACATTTCCTAGAGGTCTGAGCAGGACTCCTTGGCGAATAAAGTGATTGTACAACACATCCTTTATCCCACTAGTATAACCAGTTGAATCTACTTTTATATCAAAGGCCAAAATCGTTCCCTTCACCCTCACTCCCTCCACCAACTTATGCCCCTCAATCTCTTTAGCAAATCCCAAATGCCTGCCGTGTATCCTCTCAATACTCTCCCAACACTCATCCTTTTCTAAAAGCTCCAAGCTGGCTATTGCTGATGCGCAACCAACAGGATTTCCCGTAAATGAATGGCCGTGTAAGAATGCCGTTGTGATATCATCTCCTAAAAACGCATCGTAAATCTCATTTGTGCATGTAGTCAAAGAAAGGGGAAGCACTCCTCCTGACAATCCCTTTGAAAGACACATGAAATCAGGTTGCTGTTTTAGTTGAATACAGGCAAAATATGTACCCGTCCTACCAAATCCAGTCATAACCTCATCTGCAATACAAAGCACACCATCTTGCTTACAGAGTTGTATAAGTTGATCTAGAATTTCAGGTGAATACATGCGCATTCCACCTGCACCTTGGACTAGTGGCTCAAAAATGAATGCAGCCACATCGCCTTTTGCGAGTTCCGATTTCAATGCCTCGACACTTTCTTCCCCAGAAGGGAAAGGCAGATGGCTCACCTGGAATAAATAGTCGTTAAAGTGTGCAGAGAAAACGCTCCTTCCACCAGCAGACATTGCACCGAAAGTTTCTCCGTGATACCCTCCATCTAGAGCTAAGATTCTACCTCTTTTCTCACCCTTATTTCTCCAATATTGGATGCTCATTTTTAGAGCAATTTCAACAGCTGATGATCCGTCTCCTGAAAAGAAAAATTTCTGTTGATTAGCTGGGAGATGGGCGCTCAATTTTTCGCAAAGCTCAACCGCGGGTTTATGGGTGAAGCCGGCGAAGGGAATGTGCTCGAGTGATTTCATTTGGTCGAGCACCTTTGCCGTAATGTGGGGGTGTGAATGACCGTGAAGATTGACCCACCAAGAGGCAATGGCGTCGATGTAGGTTTGGCCTTTATCATCGTAAAGAAGAGTTCCCTCGCCTTTTACAATTGGCAAGGCATCAGACGCAGTTTTCATCTGAGTGAAGGGATGCCAAACGTACTTCTTGTCCTTCTCTCCTATGCTCATATCTGCTTAAATTTCACAGCAAGTCTACTAATCGATTCGCTAGATAAATTTTCTTCAAACTCAACTCTACCAAGGCATTTTAGACCAGTCATCTTTAAGATTGCGCTCTCCGTATCCTTGTTTTCTTTGTCGTTGAAAATTATGCCTCTGATTTTGATGCTCCTGTTTTGCAATGCCTCAACACTTAGCAATGTGTGATTGATTGAGCCCAAATAATTCCGACTCACCAGCACCACCTCAATATCGAATTTTTCAATAAGATCGATGATACAATCCTTAGAGTTTAATGGGACCATCAGCCCACCTGCTCCTTCAACAATAAGATTGTTTTCAGTCTGAGGCAATTGGAAATCATCAAGGCTTATCTCTACACCATCTCTTTCAGCTGCAGCGTGTGGTGACATGGGATGATGTAGTGCATGTGTCTCAGGGTGGAAAACGCTCTTATCATGACTCACCAAATCCCTAACCTTATGGGTGTCGCTGTAGTCCAAATCACCCGCTTGCACTGGCTTCCAATAATCAGCTTCCAGTGCTTCAGTTAGAATTGCTGCAATAACAGTCTTTCCAACTTCTGTTCCAATCCCAGTAACAAATAGCCTCATAATAAATGTTTAAGGTGGTCGCAAAGTTGCGCTATTTCTTCTTGAGAATTGAAACTATGAAGACAAATTCTCAGCCGTTCACTTCCTTCTGGAACCGTAGGTGATAATATGGGTCTTATGTCGAATCCTTCAGTCTGAAGTTTAGCAGCAGTTGATCTGCACTTTTCGTTACCACCTATTATGACGCATTGAATTGGCGAGTTGCTTTCAATGAGATATTTACTTTCAAATTGAGATTTGAAAAAACTGATGTTGTCGTGTAGGATTTGTTGCTCGCTACCACTTTTCAGAGCTTTATAAGCCTTGCTTATTACGTCTATACTGTGGGGCGGTAGTGCCGTCGTATAGATGAATGGCCTGGCAAAATTGACCAAGTAATCCCTGAGAGTTTTTGAGCCAACTATTGCTGCCCCATGACATCCCAATGCTTTTCCAAATGTGTGTATTCTAGCGTAGGGAGTGACGTTTTGCATATGGCATAAACCCTCTCCGAACACACCTGTAGCGTGGGCTTCATCTACAATGAGGTGTGCGTTGTGGGTTTGGCATATCTCTTCTAAATCTTTCAAAGGAGCAGTGTCGCCTTCCATAGAATAAATGCTTTCTACTGCTATGAAAGTTTGGCCAGTTGCACGAGATAGTTTTAAAGCTAAATCTTCCAGATCATTGTGTTTGAATGAAAAACTACGCGCAGTACCTAATCGAAGGCCATCCCTAATTGAAGCATGGCAAAGTTGATCGTAAATAACAGTATCTCCCTTATCTGGAATGGTTGAGAAGAAACTAAGATTTGCATCGTAACCTGAATTGAATATCAAGGCAGATTCAGCGTTGTGAAAATTTGCTATTTCTTTTTCTACCCTATCGTGGATTTCGTGGTTTCCTGAAATTAACCTGCTACCCGTTGACCCTGTTATCAGATCAGACTTAAATCCTTTTCTAGCGAATCCCAAATAATCGTTTGAAAAGAAATCTACTAACTCCTTAGACGTAGAAAGTTGCCTGTATGAACATGCTTCAATGCGCTCATCGAGTGATTTCTGTAAATTTTTATCGATCATATTTTATATAAAGGGGTTTTAAATGTAGGGCTATGTCGAATCTGGAGCTAAAAATATTTGTTTAGTTGATTATGGAGTCATCGAATCTTGCAGAATGAATTCATTTTGTAAATTGAACAAAATCCATTTTTGAAACATGAAACAAGATAATCAAAAGTATTGCTCTGAGTGCGGTGAACTGATCAATGTGAAAGCTGAAATCTGCCCAAAGAGCGGAGTTAGACAATTTGGATCTTCAGTTGGCAATTGTGGTGTATCCACTATGTATTTGGGTTTTCGTAAGGAGTATTAGAAAATTTCTGACCGACATTTGATTCGATGAAAATCTACCAAAAATCATGGACAGAAGGAATTGCCGAATCCATCAATGGATGTAGCAGCATTTTCATTTTAGCAGATTCAAACTTGCCGGTGTCATATATAGATGAAGTGATAGATGCTTGTGGGAAAAGTGTGCCCGTATTTTCACATTTATTACTAGGAGGAGAAGGCCTAAAAACCCTTGATCAAGCAGAGTCTATATACCAAACACTCAATGAAGTCGGCGCTGACAGACGCACATTGTTCATCTGCTTAGGAGGCGGAACAATGACAGATTTAGGTGGCTATGTGGCAAGTACATTTAAAAGAGGGGTGAAACTGGTTTTACTACCTACCACTTTGCTTGCAATGGTTGACGCGGCTATCGGGGGTAAGAATGGAGTTAATCTCAAAACTCCACAGGGCTTGCTTAAAAATCAGATAGGCACTTTTTATTTGCCAGATTTTGTGGGGTTAAATGTGGACTGGCTTGAGTCTCTCCCAGGGAGAGAATTAAAATCTGGTTGGGCTGAAATGATCAAGCACGCTTTGATTAATGGTGATATGACATTCCTTGAGAGAGTTTTAAAGTGTGACAAGGAGGATTTACACAAACTAATCCCGGAGTCAGCCCAAATCAAAGCAAACATCGTGAACCAAGATCCACTAGAAACTGGTATTAGGGCAAGTCTGAACCTTGGCCACACAGTAGCTCACGCACTTGAAAGTGTTTGTGAGGATTTACGTCACGGTGAGGCCGTTGCATATGGTTTGGCTTTCACACTTTATGCTTCCAATCATCGCACTGAGTGCATCGACCCAATTCTAAATGGCATTGAAAAGACTCTAGAATTGCCTGAAGTAGATGAGATTTGGGGGGTGATGGTTAAGGATAAGAAAAACACTAGTGGAAACGTTACTGACGTAATGTATAATGGAAATGACATTGATGTGAATTTTATTTGGAATAAGAATGAATTCACAAAAAAGTGGGATGATTTCCGTAAAAAGCACTCGTAACCTAACTTATGGGAATATCTTTGTCCCCTATGGAGAAAACTGCGTCAGAATTAGCACAATTACTTGGTGGAACTGTAGACGGTAATCCCGATGCAACAGTTGGCAAACTCGGTAAAATTGAGGATGCATCTTCTGGCGAAATTACTTTCCTAGCAAATGACAAATACGAAAAGTTCATTTACGACTGCGGTGCTTCAATCGCAGTTGTATCAAACGACTTCAATCCTTCGTCGGAGCTACCATCAACATTAACGCTAATCAGGGTTGAAGATGCCTACGGGGCATTTGCTAAGTTACTTCAAGCATATGACAAAATAAACAAGAGATCCACTGGAATTCATCCTTCAGCTGTAATACACGAGAGTGCTTCTATTGGTGATGGATGTCATATTGGAGCAGGAGTAGTTGTTGAAGAAGGAGCAATCATTGGTGATCGTTCAGAAATCAGGTCTTCTTGTTTAATAGGAAGAAATGCTACACTTGGAAGTAATTGCTTACTCTTTTCAGGTGTTCGAATTCTAGACAACTGCAAAGTTGGTGATCAGTGTACCATTCAATCAAATACAGTTATTGGATCTGAAGGTTTTGGATTTGCGCCAAAGGAAGATGGATCATATGAGAAGGTACCTCAAACTGGAAATGTGATCATTAAAAATGGTTGCGACATTGGAGCTAATTGCACTATTGATCGAGCAACTTTAGGCTCGACAGTAATAGAAAAAGGCTGCAAACTTGACAATCTGATTCAGGTAGCTCATAATGTAGTAATAGGTGAAAAAACTGTGATTGCAGCACAAACCGGAATTGCAGGCTCTACCGAAATCGGTAAAAACTGTCTCATTGGCGGCCAAGTTGGATTTGTAGGCCACGTTAAAATCGCTGATGGAACAAAGATTGGCGCTAAGACGGGTGTTTCTAAAAACATCACGACACCAGATACAATGATTCAAGGTATTCCTGCGATGCCAATTAGGGAATACCAAAAATTCCAAGTAGGACTCAGATCCCTTGTTCGACAATTCTTTAAAGACAAGAAATGATAAACTCTCAAGTTCAACATACCCTGAACGAGGAAATAGTATTTTCAGGGGTTGGATTGCATACGGGACACTCGTGTACAATGAGGGTTTTGCCTGCGGAAGAAAACCACGGGTATAAATTCCAAAGAAGAGATCTTGATGGAGAGCCCATTATTGAAGCATCAACATCAAATGTGAGTAGTACCCAAAGGAGTACTACACTAAGCAAAAACGGTGCTGAAGTACATACAACAGAACACATTCTAGCTGCACTTTATGCTCAAGGAATAGATAACGCATTAATATCTCTAGACGCGCCTGAGATACCAATCATGGATGGGTCCGCACAACAATTTATTGATGAGATAAAGCGTGTGGGTTCTAAAGAACAGGAAGCAAAGAGAAGGTTTTACAAATTCAGAAAAAATATAAGTTTCGAGGACACAGATAATGAAATCGAAATGCTTGTAGTCCCAACTAATGAAGACGACTTAAAGGTCACTGTAATGGTTGACTACAATAGTCCTATTCTAGGCACACAACACGCAAGACTTGACAACTTAGAAAGCTTCGAAGAAGAAATAGCTTCATGTAGAACCTTTGTCTTTATGAAAGAAGTAGCTGCTTTAGCTGCAAATGGATTAATCAAGGGTGGCGATGTAGACAACGCCGTTGTACTTGCAGAACGCCCTTATTCTGAAGAAGAACTAAAAGAAATAGGAAAGAATATTGGACGAGATGACATCAATATTCTACCAAATAAAACAGGAGTGGTTAGCACCTCGGAACTTAGATTCCAAAACGAACCAGCCCGCCATAAATTACTAGACATCTTGGGAGATATCGCTTTGACAGGCAGATATTTACAAGGCCACATTCTCGCGGCCAGACCAGGACATTTTTCTAACGTCGAATTCGCAAAACTCATGTCAGATACAATTAAAAAAACCGAGGGTCTTCCAGATCTTAGGACTGATAGAGAACCAATAATGGACATCAACGCCATATCTAAACTTCTACCGCATAGGTATCCATTCCTTTTAGTAGATTCAATTTTAGATAAGGATGAGAACAGCATCACGGGAATCAAAAACGTGACGATGAATGAGCCCTTCTTCCAGGGACACTTCCCAAACAACCCTGTTATGCCAGGAGTGCTTCAAGTAGAAGCTATGGCTCAGGTTGGTGGAGTATTCGCTCTTTCTTCAGTTGAAGAACCTGAGTATTGGTCAACTTATTTTATGAAAATTGATGATGTTAGATTCAAGCAGAAGGTTATGCCTGGTGATTCTATTGTATTCCATCTTGAATTAATCTCTCCTATAAGAAGGGGGCTAGTTCACATGCAAGGAAAAGGGTATGTTAGAGGAAAATTAGTTTCTCAAGCAAATCTTTTAGCCCAAATCATTAAAGACAGAGCACCAGAATAATATGCCTGCACAAATAAGTCCACAAGCATTTGTACACGAAAGCGCCACAATAGGTGACGGAGTTGTAATTGAACCATTCGCATACATTGGTCCTGACGTAATTGTTGGTGACAGAACTTGGGTTGGTCCTAACGCAAATATTGTAGAAAAGACAACCATTGGTGCAGATTGTAAGATCTTTCCAGGAGCAGTAGTTGGTGCTGAACCACAGGATTTAAAATTTGCAGACGAGCCTACTGAGGTCGTAATAGGCAATAGAACTGTTATTCGTGAATGTGTAACAATTCACAGAGCAACAGTAGATAGACACAAAACTGTTGTAGGAGATGATTGCTTAATAATGGCATATGTCCATTTGGCTCACGATGTTCACGTTGGAAATCACGTTGTTATTGCCAATGCAGTAAACATTGCAGGGCACTGTACAATTGAGGATTGGGTTATCATAGAAGGAATGGTTGGAGTACAACAATTTGTAAGAATCGGAGCTCACTCATTTATTGCTGGAGGATCACTTGTTCGTAAAAACGTACCTCCATATATCAAAGCTGCAAGAGAACCTCTTGCATTCATTGGAGTGAATTCTATAGGACTTCGCAGAAGAGGATTCCTACAGGATAGAATTCAAAGAATTGAAGATATATACCGAACTCTTTATGTTCAAAATGCAAATATGTCACAAGCACTAAAAGTGGCTGATGTGGAATTCCCCAAGTGTGAAGAAAAGGACCTTGTCCTAGACTTCATTAGAGAATCAGATAAGGGTATCATTAGAGGTCCATTCTAATGCTTAAAGTTGAGTGGAATAAACTAGGAAAGAGGTTTGGCCTTAAGTGGGTCTTTAGAGATCTCAATGGAGTTATTCCATCTGGAGGTCATATCGTAATTAAAGGGTCAAATGGGTCAGGGAAAAGTACATTTGGCAAACTTCTAGTAGGTGCAACAGATGCTACTGAAGGAGATGTTGTTTGGACTTTAAGTGGGGAAGAAATTGATATTGACGAAATTCCTCAAAAAATCGCTTGGTCTGCTCCATTTATTGAGGTTCCAGAAGAAATGACTATAGAAGAAGTCATAGAGTTCCACAACAATTTCCGCAAAAGCTGGTCTGAAAATTTCATGAATGAACTTCTAGTAAATTCAGGACTTAAGTCTCATAGTATGGCTCAAGTAAAGACCCTTAGTTCTGGCCAAAAGCAAAGACTCAGGCTCATTCTTGCAATGGGGACTAAAGCAGATTTAGTAGTTCTAGATGAGCCATGTAGCAATTTGGACGAAAGTGGCATCCAGTGGTATGGTAAAGAGCTTGAGGATTTAGTCAATAGAACAACTGTAGTCGTTTGTTCTAACAACAGACCTGAAGAACACCTTAAGGGTGCTGTAGAAATATCATTATAGAGTTTGTTGCCACCTCCAGGCATCAGCTAACGCTTCCCCAACTTTTCTAGAAGCACACCATCCTAGCTCCTTTTCAGCTCTAGAAGGATCAGCCCAAATTGCAACTATATCACCTTCCCTTCTTTCTCCAATTCTAAAAGGGACACTCTCACCCGTAGACTCTTCAAATGCATTAATTACACCCAAAACAGAAGTACCACTGCCTGTTCCAAGATTATATGCCCTTATTCCGTGGGGTAATTGTTCCAAAGCCGCAACATGTGCCTCGGCCAAATCACAAACGTGCAAATAATCCCTTACACAAGAACCATCATCTGTAGGATAATCGTCTCCAAAAACAACCAACTCATCTTTTAGACCAGCAACTGCTTGACATAGAAAAGGAATAAGATTGTTAGGCACCCCTATAGGTAGCTCTCCAATACGTCCGGAAGGATGAGCACCAATAGGATTAAAATATCTAAGTAATGCAGAATTCAATCCTGAAGATGAGATTAGTTTTTCGCAGTCTTGCTTTGTTTGGCCATATGGAGATTCTGCAGGAAGCATAGGTGCATCCTCATTTACAGGAATAATTTCAGGCTGTCCATAAACAGTACAACTTGAAGAGAATACAAGCTTATCTACAGCAAATTTCTTCATCACCTTGAGCAAAACCTCAGTACCACCGACATTATTTCTATGGTATAAATCAGGCTTTTCTAAACTTTCGCCAACAGCTTTTAATGCAGCAAAATGCAGAACCGCATCTATCTGTTCTTTTTCAAAAACAGCATCAAGCTCATTTTCGTTACATATATCAACCTGATAAAACGGCAATTTTCTTCCAATCAATTCCTCTACACCTTTCACCATTCCTATAGATGAGTTGCAAAGGTTGTCTACTATTACCACATCATAACCAGAATCAGAAAGCGAAACACATGTGTGAGATCCAATATATCCAGCACCGCCAGTTACTAATACTTTCATAGGGTTACAATTCCTTTCGTAAACGTGCCACAGGAATTCCTAATTGTTCTCTGTATTTCGCTACAGTTCTGCGAGCAATGTGGTAGCCCTTCTCATTTAGGATTTTACCTAATTTTTCATCAGTTAATGGCTTTTTCTTATCCTCCTCGTTTATTGCGTCTTGAAGAATCCTCTTCACTTCTCTTGAACTAACATCCTCACCACTATCTGTACTTAAACTTTCAGAGAAAAAAGTTTTAAGAAGAAAAGTTCCATAAGGAGTTTGGACATATTTACTATTAGCTACCCTCGAAATAGTACTAATATCCATTTCAATTTTCTCAGCTATGTCTTTTAGTATCATAGGCTTAATATCTGTCTCATCACCAGATGTAAAATAAGCCTCTTGATGCTTAACGATTGCATTTATAGTCTTCATTAAAGTGAGTTGCCTTTGCCTTATTGCATCTACAAACCACTTAGCAGCATCTACCTTTTGCTTTACAAATGTGAGTGCCTCTTTTTGCTCTTTAGAAGTCTTAGCACCTGATGAATAAGTATCCATCATTTCCTTGTACTGAGGACTAATCCTTAACTCAGGAGCATTTCGCTGATTTAAAGTAACTACAACTTCCTCATCCCTAATTCTCAAAATAAAATCTGGAACCACATGCTGAACCGGTCTACTTGAATCGCCTCCTGAATTCCCTGGTTTGGGATTGAGTTTTGTTATTTCATCAAGAGCATATTTAAGCACTTCTTCTTCAATCTCCAACTTTGATATTATCTGAGAGTAATGCTTTTTTGTAAATGCATCGTAATGATTTTCTAATATATCAGAAGCCAAAACCATAGATGCAGCCCGCACCCTATCTTCAATTCCATCCCTTTTACGGTTAATCTGAATCAAAAGACATTCTTGTAGACTTGTAGCACCAACACCGGCTGGATCAAGGGTTTGGATTACTCTAAGAACCCTCTCTAAATCCACTCTTTCTACAATCATATTTTGAGTGAAAGCCAAATCATTCACAATGCTCTCAAGATCCCTTCTTAAATAGCCTGCTTCGTCGAGTTGGCCAATAAGATGTTCACCTAGCATCCTTTCATGATCATCAAGATGTTGTAAACCTAGTTGGCTTATCATCTGCTCCCTAAAAGTTGAACCTGCCCCAAGAGGAATATCCTTATCCTCTACATCAGCACCATGATTTCTAATACTCGTTTTATAATCAGGGGTATCGTCATCTAGATACTCATCAAAATCAAACTCTTCTAAAGCATCATCCCTTTCATCCTCTTGGCCATCCAGTAAATCATCTTGTTCCTCCCTTTCCACACCCTCTTCAAGGGCTGGGTTTGCCTCTAACTCTTGCTTTATCCTAGCCTCTAGTTCAACAGTAGGCACCTGCAAAAGCTTCATCAGCTGAATTTGCTGTGGCGATAGCCTTTGAAGTTGTTTTTGCTGGAGAGACTGCTTGAGCATTTGTTTGTATTAGAATTCTGCCGAAAGTGGCGTTCGTGGGAATGGAATTACGTCGCGGATATTATTCATTCCCGTTACGTACATAACTAGCCTTTCAAAGCCCATGCCAAAACCACAATGCTTAGCAGATCCAAACTTTCTAGTTTCTAAATACCACCACACGTGATCTTCAGGAATATTAAAATCTGCACACTTTTTCTTCAAAATATCTAATCTCTCCTCTCGTTGTGAACCACCAATTAATTCACCTATTCCAGGGACTAACACATCCATAGCAGCGACAGTCTTACCATCGTCATTAGCCCTCATGTAGAAAGCTTTGATTTCTGCTGGGTAATCTGTAACGATTACAGGACCTCCAACGTGTTTTTCAACCAACCAACGCTCGTGCTCACTCTGTAAATCTACCCCCCATTCAACAGGGAACTTGAATTTCTTTTTCTTGTAAGGTTTTGATCTCGTCAAAGTATCAATCACCTCTGTATATGTCATATGTACAAACTCAGAATCAACTACCAATCTCAACATTTCTCGCAATGGTCTTTCACTCCTATCCTTTTCAGGAAGTTGCTTCTCAGCCTGAATTTGTCTGTTCTCAAGGAAAGCCAAATCCTCATCTCCGTTCTCCAGAACATATCCAAGAACATACTTCAAGCAACGTTCCGCCAATGCCATATCGTCATTAAGATCCGCAAATGCGATTTCTGGCTCAATCATCCAGAATTCGGCTAAGTGGCGAGATGTGTTAGAGTTTTCAGCCCTAAAAGTCGGTCCAAACGTGTAAACCTGCCCCAACGCCATTGCGCCCAATTCGGCCTCTAACTGTCCACTAACTGTTAGGTTTGAAGGCTTTCCGAAAAAGTCTTGGCCGTAATCTGTTGTGCCGTCTTCTGTTTTAGGTAGGTTGTCGAGATCAAGAGTAGTCACCTTGAACATTTCGCCTGCACCCTCGGCATCTGATCCAGTAATGATGGGAGTGTGAAGCTGATAAAACCCCTCTTCGTGGAAGAATTTGTGAATTGCAAACTGAAGTAAGTGTCTAATGCGGAATACAGCACTAAACGTGTTTGTTCTGAAGCGTAGGTGAGCCTTTTCTCTAAGGAATTCAAGGCTGTGACGCTTCATTTGGATTGGGAATTCGTCGGGATCTGCTCCTCCTAGAAGGTCAAGGGAAGTAACTTGAAGTTCAACCTTTTGGCCTGAACCTTGGCTTTCAACAAGAACTCCCTCAGCACTTACTGCAGCGCCAGTGTTTAATTGCTTCAGGATTTCATCATCATGATCCTCCTTCTGAATTACCAATTGAAGATTATGGATCGTCGATCCATCATTAACCGCTAAGAATCTATCATTTCTGAAAGTTCTCACCCAACCACAAACTGTAATCTTATTCTCTGACGGTGCAGTATTTAGCACCTCGGCAATTCTAACTCTTTCCATTGACGCAAAAATAAGATAGACGGCTTATTTGAACTTGGTTTTACTCAGATATTCTGCCGTCTTTAAGTCGAATGATTCTCTCGGCATGAGCTGCTATATCCTCTTCGTGAGTAACTACAATTACAGTATTTCCGTCACGGTTTATTTCGCCGAACAACTCCATAATTCCATCTGAAGTGACTGAATCAAGGTTACCAGTGGGTTCGTCAGCTAGGATTATTGATGGGTTCATTACTAGTGCTCTTGCTACAGCAACACGTTGGCGCTGGCCTCCGCTGAGCTCGTTTGGCTTATGATCCATTCTGTCTCCCAATCCTACTTTTTTCAATACAGACTCAGCCCTTGTTAGCCTTTCATTTTTAGGAATTCCAGCGTAAATCATTGGTAGAGCTACATTTTCTAACGCTGTATACCTTGGAAGAAGGTTAAACGTCTGAAAAACGAATCCAATTTCCTTATTTCTTATGTCCGCTAGCTCATCATCGCTCAATGAACTTACATCGTTTCCATTTAGCACATAACTACCAGAAGTTGGAGTGTCTAGGCAGCCCAAAACATTCATCAAAGTCGACTTCCCCGACCCTGAAGGACCCATTAATGCGATATAAGACCCTTTTTCAATACACACATCCAAATCATCTAATGCATGAACCAAAGTTCCCCCTACCTCATATGTTTTTCTCAAGTTAGAAGCTTGAATTATTGATGTGCTCATGTCAGCAAATTTAGCCTGTGCAACCCTATCTCTGTAAAAGAAGTCGTAAGTTTGAGTCTATTGAAACACAATAACATGAGATTTCTATCTGCATTAACCGTTGCTTTGGGTTTAACAATTTGTGCTTTTGGCCAAACTATGGATCAAAGCCTTACAATTGAACAATACGTTACTGACGTACTAATTGGAGACGGAGTAAACGTATCAAACATTACTTATATAGGAGGAAATGAACAACTTGGATACATGTCAGGTGCTGATGCCGTTTTCTCTGTAGGAGCCGGTGTAGTTCTAAGTACAGATAACGCATTAAACTTAACAGATCCTAACTGTGGAGCAAACATTTGCAATGGTTGTTTGGGAGGAGGTACTGACCAAGACCTTTTAGATGTTGCAAATTCTGTTCCGCCGCTAATAGGCCAAAGCTTCAGTGTTTCATCTGTAAATGATCTGTGTGTATTAGAATTCGACTTTGAAGCTGGAGGAGATAGTATCGCCTTTAACTATGTGTTTGGCTCAGACGAGTATTTAGAGTGGGTGAATTCGTCATACAATGACATTTTTGCATTCTTCCTGTCTGGACCTGGAATTACTGGACCATACAACGCACCCGCTGGCTTCCCAGACGGAGCTATAAATATTGCTCAAGTACCAGAATCTGATCCTCTTCTACCTGTAACTATTAGTTCTGTAAATGACGTAACAAATCCTACTTACTACATAGATAATTTTAGTAATGATGGAATCTGTATTGATGGATACACTCAAGCTTTCACTGCTTCAGCTCAAGTACAATGTGGTGAGACTTATCACATAAAATTAGCTATTGCAGATGGGTCTGACTCAGCTCTTGAGTCTTTTGTAATACTTGAAGAAGGATCATTTGCCTCGAATGCTATTGACATCGTTGCTGACGCATCGCTTGAAGGAGCTGATGTGTTCCTAGGCGATACAACAGTAGTTGAAGGATGTAACGATGCTACTTTCACCGTAATACGTCCAGACGATTCAGATTTAGATACAATATTTTTAAACGTATATGGTACAGCAACTCCTGGAGCTGACTACAGTAGTGAATTTGATATCGTGATCATGGAACCAGGCCAAAGCTCAGCTGACGTGAGTCTTGGAGTAATAAATGATAACGTAAATGAGGGTCCAGAAACTGTAACACTTGAATACGTTTATGTGAATGGCTGTGGAGACACTATTGTAACTAGTGCAACAATAGTAATCCTTGACCCAAGTCCAATTACTCTTTACACTGATCCTATAGGATGTATGGATGAAAACAATGGCATTACACTTAGCGTCGACCCTCTAACTGGTTATTTGCCTTATGAATATCAGTGGGATACAGATCCTGGAGATACTGACGCTAGCTTCTATTACGATACTGGCGGAACATCAGGATCTGCCACAGTAACGGTTACTGACGTTTGTGGATCCATTGCTGAAGCTGAGGTGTCCTGGGTTATGCTTGAAGATTTTGTTGGTGATGAGGAAACTGTTTGTGTAGGACAATCTTCTGTACTAAATGTTTATGGAGGAACTCAAAATCCAGACAACACTCCTGATGATCCAGGTGATTCACCAGGTTATTCTGAAATCTTAGTTGAAGTTGAGGATAGTGATGGCAATTTCGAATGGGTAAGCATTTTTGACTTAGACACTTTGATTTATATGGATGATAACCAAAACCAAGTAACTGACCTTTACGACGGAATCTACACAGCTAGTTCAAACCAAATTGGATCAATTGAACTTCAGTTAGTTGATGGTTGTGGAAATATTACTTTCACTACTGTTACAGTCGAATATTGTCAACTTGAGTTCTTTAATGTATTCACTCCAAACGGTGATGGTGAAAATGAAAACTTCAGAGTTATAGGACTTCAGGGTTACCCAAATAGCAGTATAGTAGTTTTCGATAGATGGGGTAATATGGCATATCAAGACATAAACTTCCTTGGAACTTGGAGTGGAATGAATAATTCTGGCAATGGGCTTGCTGATGGTATTTACTACTATCAGATCACAGTACCCTTTGACCATGAAAACAAACCTCTGAGTGATCTAATAGACCAAAACGCTCAAAGCCATGTCCTATTAGATCTATCTAAACCAGGATTTGTAAAGTTCTCTGGCGACGTTACTATTTTCAGATAAGAGAAGTTCCTGACATCTCTTCTGGCTGCTCAATTTCCATCAAGTCAAGTATGGTTGGAGCAACGTCTGCAAGAATACCGTCTCGCACCTCAACATTTCTTTCTGTTATCACCATAACAGGTACTGGATTTGTCGTGTGAGCAGTATGAGGTGAACCATCTGGATTGGTCGCTTTATCTGCATTTCCATGGTCTGCAATCACTACGAAATTGTATCCGTTCTTAAGGCCAGTTTCAAGAACTTGCGCCAAGCAATTATCCGTAGTTTCTACAGCTTTTACTATCGCATCATAAACTCCAGTGTGGCCTACCATATCGGGATTTGCAAAATTTAAGCAGATAAAATCTGCTCTATCTGATTCCATCTCAGGAACAACAAGTTCAACTAATTTTTCAGCAGACATCTCAGGCTGCAAATCGTAAGTAGCC
The DNA here is from genome assembly GCA_002723115.1 of Methanobacteriota archaeon. Lineage (GTDB taxonomy): Bacteria > Bacteroidota > Bacteroidia > Flavobacteriales_D > Sanyastnellaceae > UBA974. Next base: position 19,163 of record PBNL01000041.1, read on the forward strand.
ACCTTGGGACTATTTGCCATCAACCTGTTTTCTCCATCAAATGGGGCTTCATTACCCCCATTGAAAAAGAAAGTAACGTGTGGATACTTTTCTGTTTCAGCTATCCTTAGCTGAGTTCTTCCAGCTTTTGAAATAACCTCTCCTAGAGTCTTTTGAAGGTTGGGTTTATCGTAAATAACGTGAACTCCGTTAAAATTTTCATCGTAGTTCGTCATAGTCACGTAATGCACATCTATTGTATGCATCTCATTATTTGGAAAATCCTTTTGGGTTAATGCAGAAGATATCTGTCGACATCTATCAGTTCTAAAATTAAAGCAGATAACAACGTCGTTGGGTCTTATCTCTCCTTCAACACCTGCAATTCTAAATGGCACTATAAATTCATCCGTCACTCCCTCTGAATATGAGGCCTTAATCCCATCAACAGCACAATCATAGCTTGAGACTTCAAATTCTTCAGAAGTCTTACAAAGCAATTTCCAAGTCTTTGCAATCCTCTCCATCCTCATATCCCTATCCATAGCATAATAACGACCATGTACAGTTGCAATCTTCGCAGATTTACCTTCCAAGTGTCTTTCCAAATCACCGACAAACTCAGCAGCCATTTGTGGTAGTGTATCTCTACCATCAGTAAAAGCATGAATAAATACTTCTTTTAAACCTGCATGTTCTGCTGCATTTACAAGTTCATGTAAATGTTCCTGTTGTGCATGCACACCTCCCCTAGAAACCAAACCCATTATATGCAGCCTCCTACCCTCTTCTTTTGCAAGATTTAAGGCATTTTGCAAAACCTCTTCATTATGGAAGGATCCGTCTTTAATAGCATTATTGATGCGTAGAAGGTCTTGGAATACTATTCTTCCAGCTCCAATATTCATGTGTCCAACCTCGCTATTTCCCATTTGGCCTTCAGGAAGACCTACGTGATTTCCATCAGTCCGCAAGGTTGCATGAGGCACACTTTTGTGCAAATCATCCATACATGGAGTGTTTGCATTGAAAATAGCATCGGAATCATCCTTTGCTCCATATCCCCATCCATCAAGGATTATTAGTGCTGCTTTCTTCTTCTCAATCCTCAGTGCAAAGGTATTCCAGACCCGAGTATGAAGCGCACAAAAAAAACCGCAAAGTCTGAACTTTCAGACAATGCGGCTTTAAAGTAGTTTCTTAGGATTATTTCTTAGACTTACTTGTAGTCTTAGCACCTTCTTTTGATGTACTTCCTCCCTTTTTCTCTTTCCAAGGGTATACAGGCATTAGCTTCTCTACCTCTTTAGAAAGAACAAAATTCGTTACTGTTCCATTTCTATTATCCTCAGTAGTCCAACCAAGCTCTACACACCAACCATGAGAGGAAAGAACGTTCAAGGCCTCTCCTAATGAGTTAAATCTATGGTTTCCTAGCTCATAACAAGAACCAGCTGTAGATTTTTCAGGAGCAATTCTCTCAACCATAGGGTCAAACTCAATCTTTACAACAGCTCTTCCACTTTGAGTGTAAGACTTCATCGTACCGTAAAGTTTGGGCTTTTTAGCAACCTCTTCAACTACAGTTCTAGTACCTCTTGTATTATCTGGCTTCTTCGTTAATTGTGCGCTTGCAGTAGTTGAAACAAGTAGTCCAACAGCTGCCAATACCATGCTTAATTTCTTCATCTCTAAAAATTTGATGCCCGAAGATAAGGATTATTATAGGTTTTACTAGTTAAAGAACCTTAAGCGCCCACCCAATACCAAATTCTTTCTCTGTGTGTTTGGTCTAGAAATAAGTATCCCAAACCCTTCAACCCTCAACGATAGATTCCATTTACCACTATTTAATTCACCATACCACCCATCCAAATCTCCATTTTCATCAATATCCAACACTAAAAAATCACTATCAACGAGGTTGTGCGACTTCAAAACTGCCATTGATCTTTCTTTCTTAGACACTCCCTCACCCATCTCTTTTACCCTGATATCCCAATACTTAGGTGGCCCATCAATGTGCCGCGCCAAGTCAAAAAGCAACGGAGAATGCACATTTCTCCAATGAATTAATTTTTCTTTTACCATCTATTGCGCAAAGATGAGAACTCATTACTATATTTGCCCCCCACTTGGGGCGATTAGCTCAGTTGGTTCAGAGCACCTCGTTTACACCGAGGGGGTCGGGAGTTCGAGTCTCTCATCGCCCACCAAGAAAGAAAAAAAAAGAAAAAAGGCCTCTACGCAAAGCGTAGGGGCTTTTTTGATGAACTAACTCGTCACAAGCAAAGCTTGTGTAAAAGGAAGGATAGCAAAAAAAACCAACTAACGAAAGAAGTGAGATGCACATCATTTTAGTTGGTCAGCTGCACACTTAATATTGATGCTAGACAACTAGATTCATCTAATTTTTATCAATCAAAAAACCCCCACTCTCTTGAGTAGGGGTTTCAGTATTGAGGAAAATTTCTTTCTAGTTTATCGAACAACCGATTCCAAAACCTCTAAACAAGAGAAGCTCTGATTCAGTTCCGTTGTCCCATCCGTCAAATCCATCGTTATCGATGTCATAAACATTAAATGATAGAGTCAGATACATACAGCCCTCAGTAGAGTACTTAAGCTTCGCTCCATAAGTTGTCACTTCAGCGTTATCACTCACAACACTGTGTGGCACCTCTGAACCTGAAACCAAATACCTCTCTGCATTAAAGTCGATAGTCGAATAACCGGCATTAACATATAGAGTGTACTTGTCGCGAGTGTACACTTCTACGTTGGCAATAACACCCATTTCTGTGAAATCAGTGTTATAGCTTTCGATATCGTTTTGGCCTTCAGCAAAGCCATCACCATAAATGAAATCAAAATTTAGCTTATCAGACAACCTGTAGTTCAACAAAATTCTGCTTGACATTTCCTTATCGCTATATCCTCCAGTAGAGTTTAAATCAGGCGAAAAGATATTTAAACCATCATCGTCGAATTGGTCTACAAAGTATCCAATCTGATATTCTGCGTTTAATTTATTTTGAGCTACCAACGCAGTGCCAAAGGCTACAAGCGCTAGGAATATTAATACTCTCTTCATTTTAGTTAGCTTTAATTAATCTTTCTTTTGAAATTGATCCATCTTGGAAACGAGTTACGACTAAGTACATCGAACTCTCTAAGTCAGACAGACCTATAATTGACCAGTAATTATTTACATCTTGAGTGTACACCAGTTTACCTGAGATACTGTAGATATCGATTTGATCTATCTGATTCGACGAAACAATATTGATATCATCCTTAAACGGATTAGGGAAGATTCTAATCATCTCAGCCTCATCAAACTCATCTAAATCAAGTATTACACCAAATGCAAACTGATCTGACATTGTAGAACATCCTAAAGAATCCACAACCTCTACCTCATACACACCAGCATCACTGACGTTCAAGCTACTTCCTGAAGAAGTGTCATATAAATCATCATCCAAGTACCAGTTGTATCCAGCATAACCTTCTGTAGTAGAAAGCGTAGTAGACTGCGTCTGCTCGATTAATGGAATCGGTGGACTTATGTTAATGGTCAGATCTAGAGTTACAACACTATCACAACCCGAAGCATTTGTTAGAACAAACGTTGCTGAATCAGTACTAGCTGTGTAAACCAAACCATCAATCCAAGTGTAAGTATCACAGTGTACCTGAGTATCTACACCTTCGTTTGCATATCCACACGAACCATCATCCTCAGTAGCTGTCTCATCGTAGTGACAACTCTCCTCATCCGTACAACCCCAAATCTCCAACTCGTCACATACGCCATCACCATCAGTATCAACTAAACAGTTTCCCTCACAGTCGTAAAACTCTTCAGCGTACTCACATGTGTTGTCTTCATTAGTAGCTTCTTCGTTGAAGTTACAAGCTTCTGCGTCTGTACAACCTGGAACCTCTAACTCGTCACAAACTCCGTCTCCGTCTGCATCAGCTAAACAGTTTCCATCACAGTCGTAGTACATCATAGCGTACTCACAAAATCCGTCTTCATCTGTAGCATCTGTGCTGTAGTTACATGCTGTGTCATCTGTACAACCAGCTACTTCTAGCTCGTCACAAACACCATCTCCGTCAGCATCAGCTAAACAGTTGCCATCACAGTCGTAGTACATCTCAGCATACTCACATGAGTTATCTTCATCTGTAGCATCAGCGTTATAGTTACAAGCTGTAGCGTCAGTACAACCTTCTATCTCAAGCTCGTCACATACTCCGTCTCCATCTGTATCATTAATACAGCTTCCATCACAATTGAGATACATCTCAGCATTCCAACATGAACCATCGTCATCTGTCGCATCAGGATCGTAGTTACATGCACTTTCATAAGTACAACCATAAATCTCATCTACATCACAAACTCCATCGCCATCAGTATCTGCTTCACAGTTTCCTCCACAAACTCCAATTGCGTCTAGGACATTTCCGTCACAATCACAGTAACCTTCAGGAATATCAGCGCATCCACATTCGTAAACTGCACCAGGACCATCACATACTCCACATTCATCTAGTTCTGCACATGAACCATTGTCATCAGTAGCCTCTGAATCATAGTTACACGCTTCCATATCTGTACAACCTGGAATTTCCAATTGGTCACATACTCCATCCCCATCTACATCATTTAGACAGTTCCCATCACAATCGTAATAAAGTTCTGGGTATATACAAGAACCATCATCTGAAGTAGCATTGTCGTCATAGTTACATGCATTTGTGTAAATACATCCAAATACTTCATCAACATCACAAACACCATTTTCATTAAAGTCGTAATCACAATCCCCACCACATACGCCAATAGCGTCTAATTGGTTTCCGTCACAGTCACAGTCTCCTTCAGGGATATCAGCACAACCACACTCGTAGATAGCGCCGTCGCCGTTACATACTCCACACTCGTCGTAAGCTCCAACACAGTCGTCTACGTCGTCACAGATGCCGTCAGCATCAACGTCAGCAGCACAATCGCCGCCACATACGCCTAGAGCGTCTAGCTGGTTTCCGTCACAGTCACAATCACCATCTGGGATGTCAGCACAACCACACTCGTAGATAGCGCCGTC
>PBNL01000042.1 GCA_002723115.1 Methanobacteriota archaeon
ATCAATTTTTGGAGGGGAATTCGAAGGTGCAGAGAGACTGATTACTGGCACCCTGTAGATCCCGCTCGTGACGGTTTTGAAATTAATGACAGCGGTGAACTACACGGTTTAAAAGGAGTAACTCCCCCACCAAGAATCACTCTTTATCCTTATGTAAGTGCATATTCTATTACTGAAGGTGAAGAAAGTAATTATGACCTTAACGGAGGTCTGGATCTTAAAACTGGAATAGGCGAAGCATTCACATTGGACATGACTATGATTCCCGATTTTGGGCAGGTGGTTGCAGATAATTTGGTATTGAATCTCAGCCCTTACGAGGTGCAACTTGCAGACAACAGGCCTTTTTTCACCGAGGGAACAGAAATCTTTAATAAGACTAATCTTTTTTATTCACGACGTATTGGAGAAGAAGGGCAATTGATAAATGCTTCCAAATTTTCTGGACGTACTTTTAAGGGCCTAGGTGTTGGTGTATTCCAAGCTTTTACAAACGATACTGAGTTAGAAGAAGGGTTAAATAGTTATTCTATTGTTGCATTAGACCAAAACCTACCCAACAACAGCTTTGTTCACGGCATTAGCACATATCTAAACAGATTCGGGGATAGAGACGACGCCCTGGTTCAGGCATTGAAGTTTGGTTTAAGGGATAAGGATAATACTTATCAAATTAGCGGAACAGCTGGGTACAATAGAATTTTAACAGACAATGCAGGGATAGAAGATTCAGGTTATTTGTGGGAATTGAGCCTGAGTAAGATTACTGGCAAGTTCACTTTTGATTACATACACTCTACTGAAAGTGAATATTACAATCCTTTAGACATGGGGTATTTGCAAGCACCCAATGAAGTTACTGATATGATTTTTGCAGGTTATAGAAATATAGAACCAACAAAAAACTTCATCAGAATTGGTGGAGGGTTGGGGCTGATCTATTCTCAGCTTCATACACCTAGAGAGCAGTCATTTACAATGGTGAGCCTAGAAGCGTTTGGGCTTTCACAAAATTTCCAGTTTGCTAAGATTTCGCTTGAATCTCAACCAATAAAAGGCAATGATTTCTTTGAGCCAAGAATTCCTGGAATGTACTGGAACACTCCTAGATGGATAGGTCCTTCACTCAGAATTTCTACAGATTACAGAAAGCGATTTGCATTTGATTTAGATTTCACAAATGGTTGGGTTGAAGATCCAGATAACGAATGGGGTGTAATGTCGTGCGAGTTATCACCTCGATACAGATTCTCAGATAGGCTGAATTTTATCTATTCAATAGAATGGGATAACAAATACGACGAGAGGGGGTTCACATCTCTAGAGCAAGATCAGAATGACGAATCCGTTAGTCTGTTTGCCAAACGAGATTTCTTTACCACAACGAATCTTCTGAGAGGTACTTATGCTCTATCTAAAAAGGCAACAATTGATGCTCGAATTAGACACTACTGGAGTACTGTAGATATCAAAAATTTATACGAGCTTCAGATGGATGGATCGCTAGATCAATCTGATACTTGGACAGTTAATGAAGATGGGACATCTGAGTACGAAAGAAGCTTTAATGCCTGGAGTGTAGATTTGGGCTTGAGGTGGTTTTTCTCACCCGGAAGTGAGCTAAGCATTGTTTGGAAAAACACTCTTTATTCATATGGAGATTTCTTACCCGAAAATTATTTTAACAATTGGGAAGCAATGCTTGAACAAAACTTTACTAACTCTCTGTCTTTCAAAGCTTTGTTTTTCTTAGATTACAGTTTAATTAAGAAAAAGTAATTACTTCATTTGGACGTATCCTGACCACTTTGATTCTAGGCCTACGGCGTCTCTTGCTACTACCTCAATTTTTACTTTAGAACCCTTTTCATGAACTGAGTCTGAGGCCTTGTAAATGGCTTCTTTCTTTTTGGGATTCCACCTCAAAAGAATCCACTCTCCGTCCATTGTAGCTTCGATTTTTTCAACCCCACTTACTGCATCTTCAACGTGGAAAATGAGGTCTCCATTTTTCACAACTGGGGTGCCTGAATGTTTGGGAAGTAATCTTGGAGGAATTGTGTCCCTGTCCATTTTGTAACGCCCCATGTTTTTGGTCTTAAAATCAAGCCTGCCAACTTGTTGCTTACATACAATGGCACCACTTACTCCTCCCTTATCATCCACAGATCTAGCAACCCAATTTTCTTGACGGTAATCCTGTGGCAATTTAACACTTACGCTAATCGCCTTCTTAAGCGGAACATCCCAAGATCCTATAGCGAATTCTAATGAGTCGTATACTTCTAAATAAACGTGTTCCTTATCGTAAAGTGATCCTTTAGGAATGTTGACATCAACTCCGCCTACTCTTAATTCAGTAACAGAATTTGTCTCAGCGATTTTATTTACAATTTGAGAGCTTTCACCCTCTTTGCAAACGTATTTTGGAGGGGTGAGATCACCCTTGAGGAAATAAGATTTGGCCCTTGAGTTTCCGTGAACATCTTTGCAAACCACATCAACTTTCATAATGCTGTCTACAGGTATTACGAGTTTATTATCGCTGAGAAAATCGTAGATAGGCAATCGATCACCTGGCAACTTATTGAATCTATGAACCGACTTTCTACCCTTCTTCCAAGTTGAGTAGTAGACGTGGGCATTCATGTCTTTGTTAACAGAGAAATCTAGTGTATCAATAGTGCACCTGAAATACTCTTCGCCGTCTACTTTAACGTCTATGGAATACACGCCGCAGACATTTGAAGCCCCGTCTAATCTGTCTATAGACCAAACCCCCAAGTGCACCTCTCCCGCCTTCACCAGCGTTGTATCACCAGCTTTAGCATCAACATCCATCTCACGTTTTTCTAGTCCATTTACATCGATTGGAATGACCTTGAGTTTGCCAACTTCTGGCGGTCTGTTGTCGGTGATTGGCAGATCCCAATGTAGTGGGTTGACTGGATGTTGTTGAGCGTCGCGGACCTCGAAATGAAGGTGCGGGCCGCCTGAGGATCCGGAGTTGCCTGACCAGCCGATGGTGTCGCCGGCTGCGAATACGAAATCGGCTGTTGGAGTGAGGTCGATTGAGAAGACTCGGCCTTTGTATTGGCGGTTGCGAACCCAGTCTTGGATTTGGGGGTCGAAGCGTTGAAGATGGGCGTAAACTGTTGAGGAGCCGTCGGAGTGTTTGATGTAAAGTGTATTGCCGTATCCCCATGGGCTTACTTTGATTCTTTCGACCTTACCAGAGGCAGCTGCAAGGACTGGGAATCCTTCTTTGCCTTGGGTTTTGATGTCAATTCCCGTGTGGAAATGAGAGCCTCTGAACTCGCCAAAGTTACCGCTGAGAATAAGAGGGATGTCAAGTGGGGCGAGGAGTTCGAGTGGGGTTTGGGCTTGAGTTTGGAGAGAAAATGTCAAGAAAAAAACGCCAGTAAATAGCGCTCTAATAATCGTCGAATAAATTGCTCTCCATTTTGTCATATCACAAATCTACGTCCTTATATTTGTTTCGAAGCTAGCCTTATGGAAACACTCAACTCTACTACCGAAAAACTTGTTAAAGCTACGGAACGCTTGCTTCAAAAATTTGAACAGGAGCGCGCTGAGAGGAAGAAAGTATCTGGAGAAGCGGAAGCTAGGATTAAGGAATTAGAAGCGCAAGTTCAAAGTTTGAGTGAAGAGTTAAGTGCACAGAAGGAGGCTAGTGAAAATCTACATATATCTAACCCCCAAAATCAAAGCCAAGAATCAGCTGCACTTTCAGCCGAGAGTATTGATGCTTTGGTGGAGGAAATCGACGCCTGTCTAAACCTACTTAAGATTTAATGTCTCAAGAGACCATCAATATAGAAATCGCTGGACGTTCCTATCCACTAACAGTTTCTCTGGAAGAAGTGGACGGAATCATTAGTGCTGCTGAGGAAATTGATGCAATGATTGCAAAGCTTAAGTCTCAGTTTGCTGTACAGGATAGAAATGACTTACTAGCTATGACAGCTCTACAGCTGTCTCTTAAAATTCAAGAGCTTAAATCTGGCACAAATGAAAGTGTTCCTGATCAAAGCTCAGATAATAAAGAGGAAGACATAAAATTAGCTGCAAGTGTCGAAGACCTGCTCCAACGACTTAACTCGGCCATGGAAGCGTAAGCCTGAAGGCTACACTACATGGAACCTATAATAATTTATTCAGCTATCTCTCTAGTCGTTGGACTGGCGTTAGGTGCGCTTGGACTCAAGTTTGGCCTCAAGTCCCAAGCTGATGCAATCATCAATGAAGCGAAAGTAAAGGGTGATGCTATCAAGGAGAAGAAGATTAGCCAAGCGAAGCAAAAGTTTTTTGAACTCAAAGAAAAGCAAAAGAGTGAGCGTAAGGATTTAGATCGAAAGTTTAAGGATAGAGAGGAAAGAATCAGAAACACTGAGAAAAACCTCAATAAGCAGATCGATAAAAACAAAGAACTTGAGAAAAGACTCAACAAGGAAAAGCAGAATTTAAGTCAGCGTTTAGAGGCAATTGACAACAAGGTAAAGGACACAGAAAAGGATAGGCTTAAGGCTATTGAACTCCTTGAGAAGATCAGTGGAATGTCCGCTGAAGAGGCAAAGCAAAACATGGTTGAGCAAACTCTTCAAGACGCTAAAATTGCTGCTGCCGCACAGGCAAGTGAGATATTAGAAGAGGCCAAACTCAAGGCTAGCACTGATGCAAAAAAGATTGTAATTCAAACCATTCAAAGGGTTGCCACAGAACACTCTGTTGAAAATTCTGTTTCCGTTTTCAATATTAAAAATGACGATATCAAGGGGCGAATTATAGGACGTGAGGGTAGAAACATACGAGCACTTGAAGCAGCTACAGGTGTTGAGTTTATTGTAGACGATACTCCTGAAGCAATTATGCTTAGCTGCTTTGATCCAGTACGTCGAGAAGTTGCTAGGCTCGCTCTGCACCAGCTTGTGACTGATGGCCGTATTCACCCTGCAAGAATTGAAGAGGTTGTAGGAAAGGTTGTTAAGAAGCTAGAGGAAGAAATTATGGAACTTGGAAAGAGAACTGTAATTGATTTGGGGATTCACAACATGAAGAGTGAGCTTGTTAGAATGGTAGGTCGAATGAAGTACCGTTCATCGTATGGCCAAAACCTACTTCAACACTCTCGCGAAGTTGCTAATCTATGCGCAACTATGGCAGCAGAAGTAGGCGTTGACGCAAAGGCTGCGAAGAGAGCAGGACTGTTGCACGATATTGGTAAGGTGAGCGATGAAGAAAGCGAACTACCGCACGCGTTATTAGGCATGAAACTGGCTGAACGTTACGGAGAACGCCCAGATATACTTAATGCTATTGGAGCCCACCACGACGAAATTGAAATGACCAACCTCATCTCCCCTATTGTTCAGGTTTGTGACGCTATCTCTGGAGCGCGTCCAGGAGCTAGAAGAGAAATGGTTGAAGCTTATATACAGCGTCTTAAAGACCTTGAAAATCTTGCTCTTGAATTTAATGGGGTTACTAAGGCCTACGCTATTCAGGCTGGACGTGAGCTGAGAGTTCTTGTAGAAAGTGAAAAGGTTAGCGACATTGAAGCGGATCAGATTTCTCTCGACATAAGCACAAAAATTATGAATGAGATGACATATCCTGGGCAAGTCCGCGATACAGTTATCAGAGAAAAGCGAGCAGTAAACATCGCTAGATAAAAATGACAGAGACAGCTAAAGAACCAAGGTTTACCTCTTCCTTAAAGTGGCAGAGTGTAAACGTGACGGTTCAAGTTGTTCTTCAACTTGGTTTTATTGCGGCCCTTGCTAGGCTGATTTCGCCAGACGCTTTTGGCGTGATGGCAATTGCTTTAGTGGTTGTGGGGTTTATTGAGATTTTTGCTCAAGTAGGCATTGGCCCTGCTTTAATTCAAAACTCACATGTAAGCGATAAGCACAGACAAACAGCTTTCATATTTAGCATCCTTTTAGGAGTTATTTTCTTTTGCGGCACATACGCAGCCGCGCCCGCTGTTGCTGATTTCTATGAAAAGCCTGAGCTGACTAAAGTATTGAGATGGATAGCTCTAAGCTTTATCATTTCAGGTGCGTCAGTGGTTCCAAGGAGTATGCTGATTAAGGAAATGAGGTTTAAATCTCTTTTTGCCTGTTCAGCAATTGCAATGGTATTGGGTAATTTAATTATTGGACTGGGGCTTGCAATGAATGGCTATGAGATTTGGGCTTATGTATGTGCACTATTATCCCAAAACTCAATCCTAGGCATCTGCTACTGGTTCGCATTCCCAGGACCTGTTGGATTAAAAATGGATAAAGGAGCTTTAAAGGAAATGGTTGGATATGGGGGAAGAAGTACCATTTTTAATATGATCAACTATGCTGCTGGAAAGGTGGACACCATGATTGTTGCGAAATTCTCGACTGACTGGAGACTTACTGGTTTTTACGATAGGTCATCTTACTTGATGGGGCTTCCCGTTACGGTTTTGGGCAAACTCGGCGATAGTGTCCTGTTCAGCGGCATGTCTATGTTGCAATCAAATACTGAAAGGTTGAAAAATACCGTGCTCAAGGCTTCTCATGCCATTTCAACTTTGGTTATTCCACTTACTGCCCTATTAGTTTTAAGAGCTGAGAATTTCACTGTGTTAATTCTAGGAGATCAGTATTTAAAAGCAGTTCCAATAGTTAGTGTTCTCTTCTTATGTGTTGCTCTTAGAAGCTTTATTAAAATTGGAGACGCATCTATGAGGGCTACAGACTCTCTCACAATTGGATCTCTGATTAAGTTAGGGTTCCTGGGAGCAGTGTGTTATGGGGTTTGGGATGTTATGAATTCAGGTGGAGCAGAGTATGACCACTTTTATCTAGCTGCTGGAGCTGTAGTTGTTGCTACTGCATTGCAAGCAGTGGCTGTGGCAATGTGGATTTGGCTTGGTTTGAAGGTAAACGTTCTTAGACTTGTCAAAAGCATTTTACCGGGTTTAGCATTGTGTCTTCCTGTGCTTGCAGCTGATTATGCATTACAAAATGAGATTTTCGAAGGTGTACTATTGTGGTCTTCTGGCCTTCTAACTGAATTAGACCAAATAGTTAGAATATCACTTCACATTACAATTTCAGCGATTGTGGCGTTGATTTTGGTTTTGGCTTTGCCTAAAATATTAGACGGTGGAATTCCAGAAATGCGTCAGCAATTAGCTTCAAAAATTCCAAATTCATTTATTTCAAAAAGATTATCAAAGTGAGAATGATATATTTAATCATAGGATTGATCCTAACATCTCTAGTACTAGTTGGGTGGAATATGTACAAGGGAAGTAGTTCATACGCACCTGCAATGTCGCCAGTTGATTTTTACAGCCTAAGTTGTAACACACTTTCAGGAGAGAAGTTTTCTTTTTCTCAATTGAAAGGAAAAAGAGTGATAATCGTTAATACTGCTTCAGCGTGTGGTTTCACTCCACAGTATAAAGGCCTTCAGAGATTGCATGAAGAATTCGGAGAGTCTTTGGCTATACTAGGATTTCCATGTAATGATTTTGGAGCACAGGAGAGCGGAACTCATGATGAAATAGAATCGTTTTGCGAAAAAAATTATGGAGTGACTTTTCAGATGATGGAAAAAATCAGCATAAAAGGAAGTAGCCCCCACCCTGTTTACAGGTGGCTTATGAGTAAAAGCGAAAACGGAGTAAGTGACCACAGTGTTAGATGGAATTTCCACAAATTCGCCATAGATGAGAACGGCTCTCTTGTCGGTTCATATAAAAGCGGAGTAAAACCTTCGGATAATCAATTAATTTCTTTCGCAAGCAAAAAATAAGTAAGACCTTTGTGCCAAATTTTCTACCACCTATGAGTAAAGTGCACAATTTCTCTGCCGGCCCATGCATACTTCCACAAGAGGTGCTGCAAGAGGCATCAGAGGCTGTAAAGTCTTGGAATAACCACGGACTTTCATTAATCGAAATGTCTCACAGATCGCAGCCTTTTGTTGAGGTTATGGATGAAGTGAGAAGCTTGACAAAAGAGCTTTTAAATCTACCCGATAGATTTGAAATACTTTACCTTCAGGGAGGTGCTAGCTTGGGGTTTTTGACTACAGCTTATAACCTAATTCCTCAGGGAGGATCAGCTGCATATACAGACACTGGCACTTGGGCTAACAAAGCCATCAAAGAAGCAAAACACCTCGGAGACATTGAAATAGTAGCAAGCACAAAGGATAGTGGATACACAAGCGTTCCTAAACTAGGCGCTGTCGACTCAAAACACAGCTTCCTTCACCTCACTACAAACAACACGATTTATGGAACTCAGTACAAGGAGATGCCATCTGATTTAGGAGTGCCACTTGTAGCTGACATGAGCTCAGACATTATGAGCAGAGAGTTCGATGCCTCTCATTTCAAACTCATCTACGCAGGAGCCCAAAAGAACATGGGGCCAGCTGGAACTGTGATGTATGCTGTTGACACAGCAGCTTTAGGCCAAACAGGACGCGACATTCCTTCATATCTAGATCTACAAGTACACTTAAGCAAAGACAGCATGTTCAATACTCCACCGGTATTTCCAGTCTTCACAACGCTTCTAACAATGCGTTGGCTTAAAAAGCTCGGTGGTGTAGCAGCTATTGAAAAGATCAACAAAGAAAAGGCTTCCCTACTCTATTCAGAAATAGATCGCAATCCGCTTTTTGAGGGTCATGCTGATATTGACAGCAGATCAAATATGAACATCACTTTCCGCCTTACTGACGATACCGTTGGCGCTAAATTCGACGAACTATGGAATGGTGCTGGCATTAGCGGAATCAAAGGACACAGAAGTGTTGGTGGGTACAGAGCATCTATGTACAACGCTATGCCATTAGAATCAGTTCAGATACTAGTGGACGTAATGAAAGAATTTGAACGAACAATCTAAATGAACATACTAGCAAACGACGGTATTAGTCCTTCAGGACTTGCAGCACTTAAAGAAGCGGGTCACACAGTTTACACTGACTTTATTGAAGCTGCAGACTTAGAATCATTTATTAATTCAAATTCTATTGATGGAATTCTAGTAAGATCTGCTACTAAGGTTAGGAAGGAACTAATGGATGGCTGCCCTACTTTGAAATTTGTAGGTCGTGGAGGTGTTGGAATGGATAACATCGATGTTGAGTACGGAATACAAAAGGGCTTAGCTGTGTTTAATACTCCTTCTGCATCATCTCAAAGTGTCGCAGAATTAGTTATGGGGCATTTGTTCTCGCTTTCAAGATCTCTACACCATTCAAATAGAGCTATGCCATCTGAAGGTGCGGACAGCTTTAAGGTGCTAAAGAAAAAGTACTCTAAAGGAAGTGAATTAAGAGGCAAAACTCTGGGTATTATAGGCTTCGGTCGTATTGGGAGATCTCTCGCATCATATGCTTTAGGCTGTGGCATGAAAGTAATTGCACATGACAGATTTGCTGAAAATGGCGAGGTAGAAGTAAATGTTGGAGATGTAAGCATAAGTGTAGATTGCCCAATTCTTCCTATGCAAGAAGTACTTGAACAATCTGATGCAGTGAGCTTACATATTCCAGCTCAAGAAGATGGGAAGCCTGTAATCGGTGCTTCTGAGCTAGCTACTATGAAAAAGGGATCTATCCTTCTCAATGCTGCCCGTGGCGGGGTTGTAGATGAAGATGCTCTTATGTCTGCTCTTGATTCAGGCCAAATCTCAGGTGCAGCCCTTGACGTTTTCGTTGGTGAACCTGCTCCAAGGGGGGATGTCCTTTCACATCCTGCAATTTCTCTGACACCTCACACTGGAGCTGCAACTGCTGAAGCCCAAGACAGAATAGGCTTGGAATTAGCTTCTCAAATTGCCGAACTTATAAAATAATATGAGAAAGCTTGTCCGACCATTTAGACTAGTACAGCCGCCAAGACATTTGGCTCACCTTGTAGCATCAAGATCATATCTCAGCTACGACAAATCTGAATTACAGGATAAACTTGTACGCAACCCCTACTCATACCTCCAGGTTATCAATCCTGACGCCAAAAAAGAGGTTAAAGGCAAGCGAGGCACAAAACCTTTCTTCCGTGCTGTACGTGATGAATACGATGAATTCCTAGCAAAGGGATGGCTAGAGGGAACTGACGGTCCTGGTTATGTGATCTACAGACAAACCACTCCAGAAAAGACATATACTGGAGTTGTATGTGTACTTGATCTTGAACGAGCAAAGGATGGAGATATCAAAATTCACGAGCAAACTCTTGAAACAAGAGAAGAACTTTTTGTTGAGTACCTAGAAAATGTAGGTTTTCATGCTGAACCAATTTTATGTGCCCGTAAAACTGGCCATCCTGGCGAATCGAAAGTTGACTTGTGCATAGATGAGATTATAGCTGGAAGCCCTGCTACTTGTGACTTTTCAACTACTGACAGGATTAGACATTCGATTTGGTGGGTAAATAAGGATATGGATCATGGGTTGAGCGAAGCTCTTGCTGAAATGGACAAAGTCTATCTTGCTGACGGACACCATAGATTAGCTTCATCATTAAAGCTTATGCACCGATATTCAAATGAGCCTGGTGTAGATAGGATTCTAGCATTTGTCATTCCTGCAGAGGAGTTAAACATACTAGGCTTTCACAGAGAAGTTTTGAATTGGAAGGGAGATGTAAAGAAACTTTTAGCCCAAATCACCGCTCATAACTCAGTTGTAAAGGTTAGTAAGCTCGACAACATATCAGACGAACCTCACATTGGAGAAATAGATGTGATATTTGGAGGAGAGGCTCATAGAATTGTACTAAAAAGAGACAACAGCGGAAATAGAATTGACGCTCAGTGGTTGGGAGAAGAGGTGATAGAAAAGGTTTTGGACATAACTGACCCAAGAAACAATCCAGATCTCAAGTATATTCCTGGCACTGAGTCACGAGAAGACATCGTAAAACGAGAGGGGAATTTAATGTTTTGCCTTCACCCTATTCCTGTAGATCAAATAACAAATACTGCTGATGAGGGAGGACATCTTCCACCAAAAAGCACTTGGGTTGAGCCTAAACTCAGATCGGGGTTGTTTGTTTATGAATTTGGCAACCACGACCATCCAGAGTACAAGCCCTATGGTCAACGTTGATGCTTTAAATAGCATAAGGACTGATATTCCTGATCACGTCACTCTTGTTGCAGTCAGCAAGACAAAACCCATATCTAATATTCAAGAAGCCTACGATTTAGGAGTAAGGGATTTTGGTGAAAATCGAGTACAAGAGCTTGTTGAGAAGCATGACGCACTACCTGAGGACATCAATTGGCATGCTATAGGCCACCTTCAAACAAATAAGGCCAAACAAGTGGCCAACATCGCTCATCTTGTTCACGCTGTAGATTCTACCAGACTTTTTAATGCATTAGCTAAACACGCAATTAAACCACTCGATGTTCTCCTTCAACTTCACATAGCTTCGGAATCAACCAAACACGGTTTTACAGAGGAAGAACTAATAAATTCTATTGAGGAGGGTCTGCTATCTAATCCAATGATAAACATCAGAGGGGTGATGGGTATGGCTACGTTCACGGATAATCACAACCAAATTGCAAGTGAATTCAGAAGTTTGCGCAATGCCTATGACAAAATCAAAACTGGCATGGGAGAAGGTTTTGATACAGTAAGCATGGGAATGAGTGGTGATTGGAAAATCGCCATTGATGAGGGCTCTACATTGATAAGAGTGGGGAGTGCCATTTTTGGCCACAGATAAGTAACTTGAGGGCATGAAAAATCTATGCCTCTTTTTCGCACTTGCGATTTCATTTTCATGTTTAGCTCAAAATCCTATAAGTATAGAATCTGTTGAATACGATCCAGGACAAGATCGTTGGTTTGTAAGCAATGGCAACAATACAATGCTATATACTTACGACGCGGGAGATAGCTGGGGTTATTTTGGAAGTGCTTCTGCAAACTATGGTATGGAGGTAGTAGGAAATTACCTCTATGCAATAAGTGATGGAGATATTATTTGTTATGACTTGTATAGTGGTGATGTAGTTGATACCGAATCTATAATTGGGACTAATTTCCTCAATGGAATGGGTTCTCATGAAAACACTCTGGTTGTTAGTGACTTTGGGACTGGAAGAATAATCAAAATAGACATCAGCGATCCAACTAACATGCAGTCTTCAACTCTTGTAGCTAGCACTGGAACTACTCCAAACGGTGTAGTAATAGATGCAGATGGCTCTAGGGCTGTTGTTGTGAATTGGTACGGTAACGCTGACATCCTTGGAATTGATATAGAGACAGGTGAGGTAACGACTCTTGTTGATGGATCAGGTCTTGGAAACTGTGACGGCATAGACATAGATTCTGAAGGCAATTACTACGTTAGTTCTTGGTCTCCTACAAGAATCACTAAGTTCTCTCCAGATTTCAGCTCAAGTGAAATTGTCGTTAACAGTGGACTTTCTAATCCTGCAGACATAAGTTATGCTATTGAGACAGACACTCTTGCTGTAGCAAATAGCGGCAATAACCAGGTTACTTTTCACAGCTTTGCAAATACTGAATCTGTGAGCGAAGTTATTGAGGCAGTAAAGTGGGTTGAACTAAAAGGTGAGGAGTTAGTATTCCATCTAAGCGAAGGCGGAAACTTCGAGCTGCAAATGTTTAACATCAATGGTCAGGCTTCTGGATTTGAAGAGTTAAGTCTTCTTACTGGAATTACAAGAGTTGATTTAAACAGATTGTCTAACCCATTTTCGAAAAGTGGAATTATCAGCGTTCGTAAACAAGGTGAACCTGAAACCCAAGAGTCATTCAAGGTTTTTAGATAACTAAACTGGGTCTACATCGACCTTCAATCTCAATCTTTTAAACCTAGGATCTGTAGCAAAATCGTCAAGATCTTGTTCTAGCAATAGCTTGTACTTATTTGGATTTAGCTCTCTTTCAAATTTGATTAGCAATTCTAATCTGAATAAATCATTTACCCTACTCAAATAAGGAGTATCTGGACCTACTACCCTTTCGCCAAACCTTTGCCTCAATCTCTTAGCAAGCACTTCTGCTCCTGTTTTCACTCTCTTTTCATCACTGTGCCTCAGTGAAATTCTAATGAGTCTAACAAATGGTGGGTATAGATAGCTTTTGCGCTCGATGAGCTCGTTGCTAATCAGTTTGTCGTGTGATCCGTCAACTACTTTTTGGATTACCCAATGGTCAGGTGAATATGTTTGAATGACAACCTTTCCTCTAGAATCTGAACGACCTGCTCTACCGGCAACTTGGGTCAACATTTGGTATGCACGTTCGAATGATCTGAAATCTGGGAATGTTAGCATTTTATCTGCGCTCATAACGCCTACCAACGCAACATCTTCGAAGTCAAGTCCCTTGCTAACCATTTGGGTTCCAACAAGAATATCGAACTCCTTATTGCTAAAATCCTCAAGTAGTTTTGCGTGTGCATGTTTTGAGCGAGTTGTGTCAAGATCCATTCGTCCTACACGCGCTGAAGGGAATAATTCCTTGAGCTCCTCCTCTATTCTTTCCGTACCAAGTCCTTTTGCCAAAACTGACTTACTTCCACATGCTCCACACTTGGTCGGTGAAGGAGTAATGTGGTACCCACAGTGGTGACAGTGAAGTCCCTTTATGTGTTTGTGGACAGTCAGTGGTATATCGCAGCGTTCACACATTACAGCGTCACCGCAGGCATCGCATTGCCATGAGGGCGCGTAGCCCCTGCGGTTTTGGAATAGGATCATCTGTTTATTGTCGTCGAGGACAACCTCCATTTGGTCTCTCAAAAGCTTTGAAAAACCTCCCCTCATGCTTCTCTGCTTCTGCTCCTTTTTTAAGTCAGCAACTAACACCTCAGGCATCATTACGCCTGAATATCTTTCCGTCAGATCCACCTTTGTCAAACGACCTTGGTCTGCAGCCCAAACAGCCTCAACACTAGGGGTTGCCGACCCTAGAACACAAGGAATATCACCTTTAGCAGCCATCCATAAGACTACATCTCTAGCATGATATCTAGGTGCGGGGTCTTGTTGCTTATAGCTTGGTTCATGCTCCTCATCAACGATAATCAACCCTAAATTCTTAAAAGGCATAAACAGCGCAGACCTCGCTCCCACTACTAAACTACCACCTTCGTCATTTAAAACTTTGAGCCATGTCTCAGTCCTTTCACTAGAGTTAAAGCGACTGTGATAAACTAACACCTTCTGACCAAAAAACTTTTGAAACCTCGTTATAAGCTGAGTCGTTAACGCGATTTCTGGAACCAAAAACAGAACCTGCTGACCTGTTTTTAATGTCTCGTCAATAAGTCTCACATAAATCTCCGTCTTTCCCGACCCCGTTACACCATTCAACAATGCCGGTTTACGATTTACAAGAGAATCGCGGATTTCATCATGAGCCTTTTGTTGAGCTTGGGATAGTGTTGGCATTTCAGAGATGTCGCCCTTGTATGAGCTAACCCTAGCCACCACTCTTTGCTCTATCTCAAAGACATTTAAGTCAACCAACTTCTTTGCTACTGCAGAGCCTGAGCCAGAAAGTTTTTGAAGATCCACTTTGAGAACCCCCTCAAATTTGGGGTCTAATTCCAAATACTTCAAAAGCATACGCGCCCTTGCGGGTGCCTTTTTTTCAGCTGCATCTAACTCAGCCTTTAACGCCTCTTCATCTTGCTGTAACTCCTCGTGAAGCTTTATGTATGACTTTTTCTTTTGCTTGTATTTCTCCTTTAATTCTTCTTCGCTAATTACTAAGCCCAAATCTATCAACCCCCGTATCACCCTATGAGGGTACTTGAGATTTAATACCTCGCCAATCTCCTTTATGTCCATTCCCTCACGAGCCTGAAGAGCATCCACAAGTTGCAGAGCCTTGTCGGTGAGTTTGACATTAAGATCAGCATCTGGATTTATAAGTATTCTAGTTTTACTCGCTAGCTTCATGCCTGAGGGCATGGCAGTGTTTACTACGTAGCCGAGCGGGCACATGTAGTATTGAGCGAGCCAGGACCAGCATTGGGTTTGGGCTAGAGTAACAACAGGTTTATCATCAACAACTGCTTCTACTTCTTTAGGGATGTATCCTGCAGGATCATTATGATGAACAGCCCAAACCACACCTGTAAGACGTCTATTCCCCAATGGCACCACCACTCGCATACCCACAGATGGTGGATTTTCAGCACCACCCCACTTATATGTAAGCACCTTGGGCAATGCAGTTGGCAGCGCAACGTCTAAATATGTTATTGGACTTTTGATAACATTCACAATTTCGGTACAAAGTACCACCTTCTGCACTTCAATTACACTTGAAATTTGAGTAAATTTATCCTATGGCAAAATGCATTTCACATCTTAAACCTGGCGACGCAGCTCCAGACTTCAATTCTATCAATCAAAATGGAAAATCATTGAGTCTTGGGGACTACAGTGGGTCGAAGTTTGTAATCTATTTCTACCCTAGAGATATGACACCAGGCTGCACAACTCAAGCATGTAATTTGACTGAAAACTTTGAAGAATTGACTTCTAAGGGTATCAAGATTTTAGGGGTAAGTCCTGATACACCTGAAAAACATTTAAAGTTTATTGCTAAGTACGATATAGCATTTGATCTATTGGCTGATGAGGACAAGAGTGTGCATAAGGCGTTTGGGGTTTGGGGTGAGAAGAAGTTTATGGGTAAAGTTTTTGACGGAACCCACAGGACTACTTTTTTAATTGATGAGGATGGTGTGGTTGTAGATATAATTGCCAAACCCAAGGTGAAAGAACATTCAGCTGAAATACTTCAGGGGTTTGGGCTTTAATAGATGACAAATACAAAGCAACATACCTCAAATACAAATGAATAGCCACAACGTAAATCCATTACGTACCCATATAAATACCTTCGCTCAAAACAAATAATTATGGCTTCAGAACAAGAACAAAAACAAAAGGCACTTAAGCTCACTCTAGAGCGTTTAGACAAAACTTACGGTAAGGGAATCGTTATGAAACTAGGTGATGAGCCTGTTGAACAGATTGAGGCAATTCCATCTGGGTCGCTTACATTGGATTTGGCCTTAGGTGTTAAAGGGTATCCAAAAGGACGTGTAATTGAAATTTACGGTCCTGAATCTTCAGGTAAAACAACTCTTGCAATTCATGCAATTGCAGAGTGTCAGAAGCAAGGAGGTATTTGTGCATTTGTTGATGCTGAGCACGCATTTGACAAGTATTATGCTGAATCACTTGGTGTTGACACTGAAAACCTTCTTATTTCTCAACCAGATAATGGAGAGCAAGCCCTTGAGATTGCAGACAATTTAATTAGATCAGGAGCGATTGATTTGATTATTATTGACTCTGTGGCAGCGCTTACTCCTAGAGCTGAGATTGAAGGAGAAATGGGTGATGCAGCTGTGGGTCTTCAAGCAAGGTTAATGTCTAAGGCACTTAGAAAGCTAACAGGCACAATTTCTAAAACTGGATGTTGCTGCATTTTCATTAACCAGCTTAGAGAAAAGATTGGTGTAATGTTTGGAAACCCTGAAACAACTACAGGGGGTAACGCACTCAAATTCTATTCTTCTGTAAGGCTAGACATCAGAAGATCAACTCAATTGAAGGATGGTGATAAGGTTCTTGGTAATAGAACTAGAGTAAAGGTTGTTAAGAACAAAGTAGCTCCTCCATTCCGTAAAGCTGAATTTGACATTTTCTACGGTCAAGGAATTTCGAAGACTGGTGAAATTATAGATTTAGGTGTTGAAGCAGGTCTAGTTAAAAAGAGTGGTTCATGGTTCTCTTATGGAGACACTAAGCTTGGACAAGGACGTGAAGCAGTTAGAAACCTACTCAATGACAATCCTGAATTATTTGAAGAGTTAGAAAGCGCAATTTTCGCATCACTAAGTGATAAAAAATCAAAGCCTGAAAAAACAGAAGCATGATGTCTAAAAGCAGTTTAATTGCTTTAATGTTTGCCGCTTTTCTATTTAGTTGTTCTAATGACAACATGATAGAAGAGAATTCTGATGGTGAATCAATATCCTTTCAGACTGACTCTACTGAGTATTTCGAGCAACTTATTATTAATAATGCTACTGATCCTGAATCTTATTTAAACAGAGCTGGATGGCATTTGAGAAATGGGAGAATTACTGAAGGTCTAAACGATTTAGACATGTCAATTGAGGCTGATTCTACATTTGGACCAGCTTGGTCTGCTAAGGCTGATGCTCTTTATCTGTTAAAGGAATTCGAACCTTGCATTAATCATTTAGATGTATGTCTAGAAAACGCTCCTAATCACATTCCATGCAAACTACGCAGAGCTGAATTATTCATTCACTTAAAGCAATTTGAGGATGCTTTTGAATTATTAAATGACGCTTTAAAAATTGATGAATTCTTACACGAAGCATATTGGATGAAGGGGCAGATTTATAGTGAATTAGGTGACTTCGAAACAGCTCTAAGCTCTTATCAAACTGCAGTGGAAGTGAACCCTAATTTCTTTGATGGATACATCAAATTAGGTGTTGCAAATGCAGCTTTGGGAAATCCAATTGCTGAGCAATACTACAAATCAGCTATATCATTGCGCCCCAATTCTGTTGAAGCTAGATACAATCTTGCTATGTACTATCAGGAAAACAGAAGATTTGAAGACGCTTTATCTATTTATGAGGATATTCTAGAAATTGATTCTGAAAATGCTTCTGCAGCATTTAACTCAGGTTACATATATCTTGAATACATGCAGGACTATAAAAATGCTGAGATCTGGTTCACTGAAGCTATCGAAAAATTACCGTATTACTTCCAAGCATTTTTTAATCGAGGGTTATGTCGAGAAAGTATGGACGATTTAGAAGGAGCCCTAAATGATTATAACGAGGCATTAAGGCTAAGTCCAACCTTTGAAGCTGCAGCTATAGCTAAAGGAAGAGTATTGGAAACTAAATAGAACCGTGGCTATTTAGGGAAAACAAAAAAGGCCGGCAATTGCCGACCTTTTTTATTTGAAGTAACTGCAGTTGTTACTTGATCTTATTAACTACTGCTTTAAAAGCTTCTGGGTGATTCATAGCTAAATCAGCAAGAACCTTACGGTTAAGCTCGATACCAGACTTTGAAAGTTGTCCCATGAATTTAGAATAAGACATACCGTGCTGACGTGCTGCTGCGTTGATACGCATGATCCACAGGCTACGGAATTGACGCTTACGAAGCTTACGTCCGATGTAAGCATATTGTAAACCTTTTTCTACGGCATTCTTTGCTACCGTGTAGACGTTTTTACGAGCACCAAAGTACCCTTTCGCCATTTTTAGAACCTTTTTACGGCGGGCTCTTGACGCCACTGCATTCGTTGAACGAGGCATGATTTAAAATTGTTTTGGTATATGGTGAAGTTTCTATTGAGACTTACTTGGAGAACCAATGACCGGGTTAATAATACCAGAATTGAATAAGATTAGATACAGAGCTGTTTCTTGATATTAGCTTCGTCAGACTTGTGGACCAACGTGCTATGAGTCAAGTTACGCTTTTGCTTAGTGCCCTTCTTTGTAAGAATGTGGCTCTTAAAAGCGTGCTTGCGCTTAATCTTACCCGATGCTGTTAGCTTGAAGCGCTTCTTTGCGCTTGATTTTGTTTTCATCTTTGGCATGGCCTCAGATTGTTTTATGGGTTAATTAATATTTCTTTTATTTCTTCTTTGGGTTGAACATGATAGTCATGCGCTTACCTTCCAATTTTGGCATCTGTTCAACAGTACCAATATCTTCTAGTTCGGTAGCAAATCTTAGCAGAAGAATTTCACCTCTCTCTTTAAAGACGATGGTCCTACCTCTGAAGAACACATAAGCTTTTACTTTTGCTCCATCCTCAAGAAACTTTCGCGCGTGCTTTAGTTTGAATTGGAAGTCGTGATCATCTGTATTAGGTCCAAAGCGAATTTCTTTAACTACAACCTTAGCTTGTTTTGCTTTGATTTCCTTTTGCTTCTTCTTTTGCGCATAGAGGAATTTCTTGTAATCAATAATCTTACAAACTGGTGGATCAGCCTTAGGTGAGATTTCAACTAGATCTAAGTCTAACTCATTAGCTAATTCTAGTGCTGCTGATGTTGACATTACTGCCGGGTCAACATTTTCACCTACAACTCGCACTTGTCTCGCAGTAATGAACTGGTTGATGTTGTGCGGGTTTTCTTTTCTAACCCTCCCTCTGTAAGGTTTACGTTTCCTGCGTATTGCTATAACTCTATCGTTTTAATGTTCATAAAAGATTAAACGGCAAGCATTTCTGCGATCTCTGAACTTACATGTTCAGCAAAAGCTTCAATACTCATCGTACCGATGTCACCTTCTCCTTGCTTTCGCACTGAGACTGTGCCTTCGGATTTCTCGTTTTCTCCTACAATGAGCATGTAGGGAATCTTTTCTAATTCGGCGTCGCGAATCTTTCTTCCCACCTTTTCAGAGCGTGAGTCTACGAGAGCGCGAATATCGGAATTTTCTAGCACTTTTGAAACATTTTCAGCGTAGTCGTTGTATTTGTCCGATAATGCCAGTATTCTCGCCTGTTCCGGGGTTAACCAGAGAGGGAATTTCCCTGCACAATGCTCAATTAAAATGGC
>PBNL01000043.1 GCA_002723115.1 Methanobacteriota archaeon
AGTCGTTTGACATATCCTTAAACACAACTGTGCGGTAGTTTTCTGGGTGTATTCCTTTTTTCATCTCTCAGAATTGGAGTGCAAAGATACATAAATCTTTAATAAAGAACAGCAAATAAAAAAGTTTGTTTGGTTACATATTTTTTTCTTAAGTTTGATATGAATTTAAGTGAGTTTAGCATAGCGCTAAACATCAAGTGATAATTTGGTTAAGTTGGTCCCGTGCTGAAACGTCGGCACGGGATTTTCTTTTGTTCAATTTTAACCAATAAAACCAACTGTTTATGCAAACTGACTGGAAGTCAACGCTTAAGGGTTACGAGGATTATTTGGCCTTAGAAAAGGGGCTAAGTGAAAATTCTATTGAAGCGTATAACAGAGATGTTAATCAGTTTGCAGAGTTCCTTTTAGTAGAATGCAAGGTTAAAAATCCAAATACATTCAAGTCCAAGCATATAGAAAAATATATCTCACACATGTATGACTTAGGTTTAGCACCTAATAGTCAAGCAAGAATTATTAGCGGGATAAGAAGTTTTTGCAAGTACATGAGAATTGAGAAGCTTATGGATGTAGATCCTCTAGAACTCATTTCAACACCTAAACTCAATCGCAAGCTTCCTGACGTATTAACTGTAGATGATATTGAACGAATAATTTCTTCTGTAGACATGAGTAAGAAAGAAGGTATTCGCAATAGGGCTATTCTTGAAGTTCTTTATAGCTGTGGCCTAAGAGTTAGTGAACTGATTACTCTCCAAATTTCAAGAATTGATTTGGTTGACAATTTAGTCAGGGTAATTGGAAAGGGAAATAAAGAAAGGATAGTTCCAATTGGTTCTCAAGCCTGCGAAGCTATGGTTGATTATATGGATCAATATCGATCTCATTTAAATATAAATGCTGGTCATGAAGACACATTATTCCTAGGCCGATATGGAAGGGGGTTAACTCGTCAAATGATATTTACGATTCTTAAGAACACTGCAATCATAGCTGGGATAAAAAAGAAACTAAGTCCACATACGTTTAGACACAGTTTTGCGACTCATTTGGTTGAGCACGGTGCGGACTTGAGGGCAGTTCAGGAAATGCTTGGCCATGCTCAGATTACAACCACTGAGATTTACACGCACCTAGACAAGAGGTACCTACAAGATCAGGTAAATCAATTTCACCCTAGGGCTAATTCATAAAGTCCATTTAGAACAAGCTTCTATCAGCATTTTACCAGGCTCATCTCTTGTCACTCCTTCTATTCCCAGAAATTTTAGAGTTCTTCCAAGTTCTTCAGACGCGTTTTCAATTTCTACTGGCTGAGCCTTGTTAGCCTTGCTCAACTTTGTGCCTTTGTCATTTAATGCAAGCTTGAAGTGAGCGTATTCAGGAGTCGAATATCCCAAAGCATTTTGCAAGTGAATGTGAGCTGGGGTTGATTCCAGCAAATCCTCTCCCCTGACTATTCTCGTCACACCAGCTTCCTCATCATCAGCCACAACAGCGAGATGATAAGCAAAGTATCCATCAGCTCTTTTAATAATGAAATCAGATTCTGTACCACTTCTGGATTTTTGATTACCTAAAATTAAATCACTCCATTGAACATCTTCAACAGGAGTTAAAAATCTAACTGACCTCCCTTCTACTCCATCTGGCAAGCCATTTCTGCAAAATCCTGGGTAGAGCTTTTGGCCTAAGAGTTGTTTTCTAGTACAAGCGCAATCAAAGGCTTGGCCTTTTGATTTTAATGACCTAACAATTTCGCCATATAATTCAGACCTCTGACTCTGCCAAACCACATTGCCATCCCAATACATTCCAAACCCCTCAAGAGTCCTTAATATATCATCTGCAGCACCGTCAACAGTTCTGGAACCATCGACGTCCTCAATTCTAACTAACCACTTACCGTCATTCGCTCGTGCGTCACAATAACTTGCAACAGCTGCTACTAAAGAACCAAAATGCAGCCTACCAGATGGTGATGGTGCAAATCGGCCTATGTAGCTTGAAGTCATTATCTAACGAGCTTGCGGTATTTAATTCTCTTGGGTCCCTCGTCACCTAGTCTCTTCTTCCTGTTCTCTTCGTATTCGCTGTAAGTTCCTTCAAACCAATATGCATTCGATTCCCCCTCAAATGCTAGAATATGTGTGCAAATTCTATCTAAGAAATAACGGTCGTGAGATATCACAACTGCGCACCCAGCGAATGACATAATACCTTCTTCAAGTGCACGAAGAGTATTTACATCGATGTCGTTTGTAGGCTCATCTAGAAGCAATACGTTTGCTTCTGTTTTCAGGGTCATGGCTAGGTGAAGTCTATTTCTCTCACCTCCAGAAAGAACTCCACATTTCTTCTGTTGGTCAGGTCCATTGAAGTTGAATCGGCTAACGTATGCACGGCTATTAACCAGGGTTCCACCGATTTCAATGTGTTCGTTTTTACCTGAGACTACTTCCCAAACAGTTTCTTCAGGGTTGATGTCTTTGTGGGTTTGGTCTACATATCCAATCTGAACAGTATCCCCTAATTCTAGAGTTCCTTTATCTGGCTGCTCCTCCCCCATAATCATCTTGAACAGAGTAGTTTTACCAGCTCCGTTAGGCCCAATGATTCCTACTATACCAGCAGGTGGCAGCTTGAAATTCAGGCCATCAACTAATAGTTTGTCACCAAACGATTTCTGCAGATCAGTTACTTCAAGCACCTTGTTTCCAAGACGTGGTCCGTTGGGAATTGGAATCTGAAGTCTACTAGATTTTTCTTTGTTACCATCGGCAAGCATGGTCTCGTAGTTTGAGATACGTGCTTTGTTTTTAGCTCGGCGGCCCTTAGGGTTTGTGCGTATCCATTCTAGCTCCTTGTCTAACTCCTTCTTACGCTTAGATTCTTGTTTTTCCTCTTGCGCTAGACGCTTGGTCTTCTGCTCAAGCCAGCTTTGGTAATTCCCTTCATAAGGAATACCCTCTCCTCTATCAAGCTCAAGAATCCATCCTGCTACATTATCTAAGAAGTAACGATCGTGAGTTACGCATAAAACAGTTCCTTTATACTGCTCTAAGTGTTGCTCAAGCCAATCGATTGATTCAGCATCCAAGTGGTTTGTAGGCTCGTCAAGCAACAACACATCAGGTTGCTTCAGAAGTAATCTACATAGTGCTACACGACGTCTTTCTCCTCCACTTAGTTCACTGATTTTCTGATCATCGGGCGGGCAACGAAGAGCATCCATAGCAATGTTAAGCTTAGTGTCTAACTCCCATGCATCCAAAGCATCAATCCTATCTTGCACCTGCGCCTGCCTTACAATCAATGCCTCCATCTTATCAGGATTGTTTAGGATTTCATCCTCCATAAACTTGGCATTGATTTCCTCAAATTCTGCTAGAGTATCAACTATCTCCTGAGTACCCTCTTCAACAATTTCTCTTACTGTTTTGCTAGGATCAAGATCTGGTTCCTGAGGAAGGTAGCCAACAGTGTAGCCATCAGCCCAAACCACATCTCCCCTATACGCTTCATCTAACCCTGCAATAATTTTCATCACAGTAGACTTACCAGAACCGTTCACACCTATGATACCAATCTTTGCTCCGTAAAAGAACGACAGGTATACATCCTTCAACACTTGTTTTCCTGCGGGAGTGTCTTTACACACCTTCACCATAGAAAATATTACCTTCTTATCGTCTGACATTTTTGAAATTGTTTGGCTTATTTATTCTGCAAATTTACCTACTTCACACCCTTTTAAAGCTACGTATAGCGAGAAGAATTATCCCCATTTGAAGCATAAGCAGTAAGTAGTGGAGTATTTCTATTTGTTCCTTTGAATCGCTGATTTCTAAGCCCAAATCCATCAGCTTGTAAAACAGAAAAGACGCACCTAAGCCCGCGAAATACCCAAGCTGCTTGTAGACATCTATTTTGCTCAATAGCTCTTTCTTATGTGCCACAAGAGTTTCGGCTCTAACAAGATATCCTCCAAATATGAAGGTCAATTGGTAGCCACAGTAAATCAACAGAGCTGAAATAAGAGAGAATTTCAATATCATGAAAGTCACAATTGTCATCAACATCACCGATTCCACCAACATTGTCACCCAGAAGAAGCTTCTAATATTTAGTAGTTTCTTGTAGAATTTGGCCACAATTAGCATTGCACCAGCCAAAACCATCCCACCAACCGAATACACTTCAGGATCGATAGGTTTGTAAATAGAAAACAAAATTCCTATCGATAATCCTGTAAATGAAGAATTAAAGAGTTTGTACATGAGGAAATTACTCTCTGACAAAATCATATCGCGTCTATTTTTAAAAAAGCTCATTGCCCCAAAGGTACTGTCGAAGGGGCTGCCGTGCTTAACTTCGGGGCGTGGCAAAAAAAGCAGACATACAAGCGAACAAGAATGAGGACAAGATGCGCCTTCTTGTTTCAGACTTAAACCGAAAGCTTAACAAGGTTAAGAAGGGAGGCGGTACAAAGAAGATGGAAAAGCAGCACGCTAAAGGAAAGCTAACTGCTAGGGAAAGACTTGACAGAATTTTTGACCCAGGTTGTGAGAGAGTGGAAATAGCTGCTCTTGCTGGCGAAGGCATGTATGAAGAGTACGGAGGATGCCCCTCTGGCGGAGTTGTAGTTGAGATAGGCCGTGTACATGGAAGACTTTGCATTTGTGTTGCTAATGATGCCACAGTAAAAGCAGGAGCTTGGTTTCCAATAACTGCTAAGAAGAATTTAAGGGCCCAAGAAATTGCACTTGAGAACAGGCTTCCAATTATATACTTGGTCGATTCAGCGGGGGTTTTCCTCCCTATGCAGGACGAAATATTTCCTGACAAAGAACATTTTGGACGGATGTTCCGCAACAATGCTCGCTTGAGCTCAGAAGGAATCCCGCAGATTGCGGCGGTTATGGGGTCGTGTGTTGCTGGTGGAGCCTACTTACCCATCATGAGTGACGAGAGTCTGATTGTTGAGGGAACTGGATCGATTTTCCTAGCTGGGAGTTATCTCGTAAGAGCTGCCATAGGTGAAGATATTGACAATGAAACTCTTGGGGGTGCTAAAACCCAAACCGAAATAAGCGGCGTCATTGACTATCCATGTACTGATGATGAACATGCACTAAGCACAATTAGAGACTTGGCTTCTCATTGGGGCAAAACTCCTGATGATGCAGGTTTTGCCCGTACAGAATCAAAAGCACCCAACGGCAGATCAGCCTCTTCCATCCTGCCAGAACTCAGAACACAACCCTATGAAACTAGAGATTTAATCAAATCACTTATCGATGAGGGGTCATTCACTGAATACAAAAAAACCTACGGCAAAACCATTGTATGCGGATACGCTCGCATAGACGGCTGGAGCGTAGGAATTGTTGCAAACCAAAGAAACACTGTAAAGTCCACGAAGGACGGGCTACAATTCGGTGGTGTGATCTATTCTGACAGCGCAGACAAAGCCGCTCGCTTTGTTATGACTTGTAACCAAAAGAACATTCCACTTGTATTCCTTCAAGATGTTACAGGCTTCATGGTGGGTTCTAGATCTGAACACAATGGCATAATAAAAGACGGGGCAAAACTCGTAAACGCAGTTTCGAACAGCGTAGTACCCAAATTCACAGTTGTTGTCGGCAACAGCTACGGTGCCGGTAACTACGCAATGTGCGGAAAAGCATACGACCCTCGCCTAATTGTGGCTTGGCCTACAGCTAGAATTGCGGTAATGGGTGGCGACCAGGCTGCCAAAGTTCTCCAACAGATCGAAGTCAGTCGACTCAAAAACGCCGGCGAGCCCATCGACGAAAACGCCCAAGAAGAACTGCTTCAAAAAATCAAGGCCCGCTACGACGAACAAACCCAACCTGAATACGCTGCCTCAAGAATTTGGGTAGATGCCATCATCGACCCTGAAGACACTAGAACATGGATCACCATGGGAATAGAAGCAGCAAACGCAGCACCGGCTGAAAAACCATTCAGACCCGGAGTACTCCAAACCTAATTACTGCGCTCTCTCCAATCTCTGCAACGCCCCCAGCATAGGTTCGTACATAGCCCTAAGGCTATCATCTGAACACGTCTCAATCGCATTCCTCACGTTCAGGATTGCCTCCAGCAAGACGTGCTCCTCGTCAATTGACTCGCACTGCTCAACAATTGTCAGCCCCTCCATAGCGGCTCTAAAATCACCACTAGTTGCAACCTTAGTTATCAGATCCAACTTGTATGACGGATCAAACCCCGCACTCCAAATAAACCCCAGTATGTCTGCAGCAATACCATCACACTCTCCACTTTCTAGCTCCTCTAAGTAAACACCCTCAGCACCACTTAGCTTAATCGAAGAAAGCATCCCCCTCATCCTCTCTCTTATCTCGTCCTCTCCTCTATCCCTAAAAGCATAAAGCAAGGGTTTAACCCAAGCAATAGTTCCACTTGCGTCAGCTTTGTCAAGCTCAGCAACAACCTTTTTATCGTCCTTAGAATTGAGATCTTTCATGAGGCAAAGGTATCTCTGAAAATATCCCTACAACAATCTGAAATTTCAGAAAGCATCATTGCCGTAGCACCCCAAACCACATTCCCTCCCAATTCAAATCCCGGCACAAGCACCCCCTTCATCTCATAATCACCCCACAAACCTTCAGAACACAATCGGTCCAAACTCAAAAACAACACCTCGCTAACTTCAACTTCGTCGAGAATAAAGTTGGGCCTCTCAGGCAAACACGCAAAAAACGGCCTCACAAAAAACTTACTCAGAGGAATGTACAAGGGTGACAAGGCCCCTACAACTTGCTCCTTCTTAACAAAGACCCCTATCTCCTCCTCACACTCTCTGATAGCACAAGCCAAATCACTTTCATCGCACGCATCCCTCTCACCACCAGGAAGCCCAATCTGTCTACTATGCACACCATCATAAGGAGCCCTTTTAATCAAGACTCCCTCCCAACCCTCAGCAGTCGGGTACATCAACCACATAACAGAAGCTCTCCTTGCAACCTTCACATCCTCTTCAGAAAAAGAACCAGCCCTAAATGGTGGAGCAGCCACCAACTGCGACTCCAATCCCGGCAGATCACAGGCCAACTTCTCACGCAACTCACCCAGCAATTTTTCTTCTTCTATTTTCACAATTGCAAGGTCGCGCCTACCTTCGCTCAATGCAAATTCAGCTACTAGATAAGAACATTGATTTTCCGAATGTGGAGATGGCAAATGAGTTTGGTCTTTTAGCTGTAGGCGGCGACTTGAGTCCTGCTAGATTGATTGCTGCGTATGAGCATGGAACATTCCCTTGGTACAATCCTGGCGAGGAAATTCTTTGGTGGGCTCCTCCTCAACGAGCTGTAATTCCTCTAGATGAAATTAAGATTCATAAGAGCATGAGGAACATCTTGAATAGAGAGATATTCAATGTGACTTTTGACACATGTTTCAGCGAAGTGCTAAATGGGTGCATGGTTGACAGGGGCGACAACTTGGGGACTTGGATTAGCAATGACATCTACAATGCGTATTGCAATTTGCATGAACTTGGTCTTGCGCACTCAGTTGAGGTTTGGCAGGAAAAGGAGTTGGTTGGAGGCCTTTACGGGGTTTCTATTGGGACTATGTTTTTCGGAGAAAGTATGTTTTCAAAGGCTCCAAATGCATCAAAGGTTGCTTTAATCAAATTAGCCCAAACCCTCCAGCAATGGAATTTTGGTCCCATTGACTGCCAAATCATGAACGATCACCTTGGCACATTGGGAGCTAGAGAAATTGACCGAGATGAATTCCAGAAGCTCCTGAAATTTCATCTAACTTCAGCTCCGACAAAAAAGGGCCCTTGGACAGATGCAATACTCTAAACCATTTTTGATTTTTAGAAGGAGAATTTCAAAAACAATCCTTCGTATTCTCGGATGGAAATTTCGAGGTCAAGATCCTCCAACTAGCAGAAACCAAATCATCTTCATCAACGAACTTGAAGGAGATATTGCTAGATCTCAGAAAAGATGGATGAGACATCTCACTGCAGACGCATCATATTTCATTGAATTAGGGGATAGATTAAGCATCGAAGAAAAAATCAATCAACAGGCAACAGTCCTTATCAAATGGCGCGACAACATGGGCACTGATGATATGGTTTGGCTTTTAAAAACAGCAAAGGACAAAAGCATCAAACTATCAGCATGTGCTTGGGATTCAGCCAATAAAGCGATCAAATTTCATTCACAATTCAACCCTTCTCCTTACCCTGAAAGAGACATACGATATCTAGACAGATTCTTTGTTTACTTCAAGAAAATTTGACCCAGGAATTCCTGTATTTACAGGTTACTAACAACATTTGACAAATCGTTAACAACGCGTTAATATCTGGGTGGTTGTTTATAGTAAATGCTTTAGATGAAAAACTAAATTGCATGAAACCTTTAACCTATAAAACCACCACAAAATGCAAATGGACAAGTACGACTTCATGATTCTTGACATCATCCAGAACTTCAAGCTTGAGAATCAAAATCACATTAGACTTAGTGTCTTAGAAAGAAATTTCTGGAAGAGAATTGAAGCCGATACTGATTTGCACGTTGGACAAGCTAGAATTGGAGAAAGAATAACTAATCTCTATCTAGATGGTTTAATCCAAAACAAGGATGGTTACACTCTTACTAAGAAGGGGCGTGAACAATTGTCATTCGCACCTTGGAATAGAGAGGTAGTTTCATAAGAAAACCATAGTCTTTTTAGAAAGACTGATTTATTTGATACAGAAAGGGGACGCAATTGCGTCCCCTTTCTATTTGAGCTGATTATGTTATGTGGGATTTACTTAGGATCCGATTCCTCTAAGATCTCTAGATTAGGATATTTCTCCTTCCAAAAATCAAGCTTCGATCTGTCCTTAACAGTAATCACAGTCCTACGATCTAGTCTAACTTTAATATTAGGCTGTAGCTCTTTTTCCTTTTTCTTTCTCGCCATTGAATTTTAATTGAATTGCGAATGAACGCAACTTAGGACAAAAAATTTAGTCTTTCTACTATTTTATTGAAATACTTTAAGGTTAATTATCATTTAACCTTAAATTATTATCTAGTTAAGTATACAGTTCCTCTGATTTCCTCTGCGTCTACATCGTAGCCTTGGACTTTGATAACCCAATTATAAAGTCCATCAGGAGCAAAGTGCGTTCCTCCATCTACGTTTCCTATCCATGGATCATCTAAAGAATTACTTGTATGAACTACCTCTCCCCATCTGTTATATACAAACAATTCAAACGACTCTACTTGTCTTGCCACAATCTCCCACGCGTCATTTTTACCATCGTTGTTTGGCGTAAATGCTGTAGGTATGTATACAATTACTTCACCATAGATATGCACAGTAGCAACGTCAGAACAACCATTATTTGTAGTTGTAGTTATGAAGGCATCGTACTCATCTAGTCCATCATATGTATGAAGCATATTCTTTTCAAATCCCCAAGTTCCATCACCAAAATCCCAAACGTATGAGAATGCACCTTCAAATGGCTCTTCAGGCGAAGTGATAACATCAAACTCATATGTACCATCCCCAAGCTCATATCTAACTATAGTTGATTGTATGGTTTCCACATTAACACTCATTGTTTGAGTATTCTCATAATTACAGTTATCTACCACACTTACAACATAGTCTGTTGGTACTGGTGGGGACACAGTATATGCGAATTCATTAGTTGAGAAATTTTCCCATTGGAAAGCATATGGTTCTTCTCCACCCTCAATATCGAGAGAAAGAGTGGTGCTTGCCCCATTGCAAAGCACAGTGTCGTTAGGAAGAGTAACAACTAACTCCTCATATGGCACTTCAAACAGAGTTTGGAGATACATGGTTCTATCGCACCCATCTACGATGTAAATTTCAAAAAGGTGATTTACTAAAGAAGTATGTTCAAGGCATTGCTCACTACCATAATCAATTCCATTGATCGTCCAGTTGTATGAAACAGGCGGGTATTCTAAATCTGGGTCCTGTATAAGTTCTACACATACTTCTTCGTATTCATCACAAGGCACGGAGACTACCTCTGGTGTGACGGCTTCTAAAGGAGGCGTATCATAAATGAATACACTTAAATAACTCTCAATATTACCGCTAACAATCTTCAACTTGAGCTCTTCTGTCCCCTCGTCTATATAATCCTGAGGGACATTAAAACTGAGTGAAAGAGTATATTCTCCAACTGGTATTGTAGCTGATGCAGGAAGTCCTTCAATATCCTCTGTAAAAGACGCCTCTGAATCGTCTTCTTCAAGAATCTGGAAATCGAAAGGAAAAACTGAAGGTACTAGACATGGTCTGCTCACAGTAATTGTCGATACACCACAATCCTCCCAAGCACAGTAGATTACAACATCATCATCAGGATCTGGATCACAAGCTGGTGCTGCAGTAGCCTCATACTCTGTTGCAATAGGCGAACCAAAACTACCCTCTTCAAGAATTACAATAGATTCCAAGATTGTATCTGTACCGTCTGCAATAGCAAGCTTAATATGATATGTCAATCCACAGCTCACCGGATGAGAAGCAGTAAAAGGAACAGTGTATCCATTAATACATGGAGGTTCTGTAGCTCCAGGATTATCAATGTAATATTCCTCGTTGATCAAATTATTAACCGAACTAATTGTAATCGGAAGTTGAGGATCAGAATCTGGAACTTGGGCAATATTGATTGCTCCATCAGGGAATCCTGCTGGAGAAGCATATGGTCCAGTTATACCAGGACCAGAAAGGAAGAACCCAAAAATATCGTTGTACTGTGTATTTATCCATGTCAAGTACTCATCAGATCCAAAAACATAATTGAACGACACAAAATCTCCTGCGGGCTGGAAATCAAACTCAAGTATGCAAACATCATTAACGCTCGATACACTAAAAGATTCACCAATTAATCCAGGAACTGAGTTTGCAACAGTAAGGAGATCTGGCTCTCCAGAAACTGCTTCTCCCCAAGGGATACCCCCTTCCCATCCACAAGTTGCTGGGTTTGGTGCGTGGTCTGTACTTAATACAAGCCCACTTTCCAAAGAAAAGTCATCGCCACCAGTCATATAACCGATTTGCACCATAGAACCTGTAAACTGAACATTTGTTGCAGTCACACCCTCTCCAAGTAATACGTCATTAACGTATTGAGTTGGTGTCATGCCTTGCACGATGTTCATTTGGCATATTAGACCATTGAAATCATATACAGCAAGGGCGCATAAAATTGTTAGAACTGACGTTAACTTCCTCATAACGACCTGAAATATAGTCAAAGAAATATCTCAGTTCAAACAGTA
The DNA here is from genome assembly GCA_002723115.1 of Methanobacteriota archaeon. Taxonomy (GTDB): domain Bacteria; phylum Bacteroidota; class Bacteroidia; order Flavobacteriales_D; family Sanyastnellaceae; genus UBA974. Next base: position 11,361 of record PBNL01000043.1, read on the forward strand.
ACAATCTATTATGTTTGTGTTATGGTAGAAATCAACTTCTTTTCTGATTCAAAACTGGATGCTCTTTACCCACTGAATTTGGGTAGATGTATCTCTTCGTTAAACTACGGAGGAAGATCAATAAGAACTCAGTGGAAAGAAGCTATGGATGGAGTTCAATACAAACGCATTAGACTGAATTCTAGACTGTTACCTTCTTCAACCTCAATAAATGCTATACTAGAGTTAAGATCTGGAGAACAATGGATTCACGAGGGTATTTTGATTGCTGAAATAGAGGGGATTAGCGAACCCAAAGTAGCTCATAATTCCATCTTGCCTAACTTATTAAATTCAGCTGCTGATTTATTTGAAAAATGTGGTGAAGGAATAGCTGAAGACTTAGACAGAATAAAGTTAAGTTGGAGGACTAGAACACTTGAGGAGGAAGAAAGGGAAGCTTGGGCTAGGGTTGGTGTTTTCATTAATGGTCCATTGGATAAAATCCACATTGCTCCTGGAGCCCAAATTAGAAGTTGCTCTCTTAACACAGAAGGAGGAGATATCATCCTAGGCCAAGACAGTGAAGTAATGGAAGGATGTAGAATTAGAGGTCCTTTTATTCTGGGTGAAAAGAGTCAATTGAAAATGGGAGCACTTATTTATGGCCCATCTAGTGTGGGGAGTGATTGCCGTATCGGTGGAGAGATTAGCAATTCAGTATTTCACGATTACAGCAATAAAGCTCATGGTGGGTTTGTAGGAAATAGTGTTATTGGATCGTGGTGTAACCTTGGTGCTGAGACTTCTACAAGTAATCTTAAAAACAACTACTCTGAAATTAAAGTTTGGGATAATGAAGGTGGAGAATTCGAAAAAAGCGGCAGAATGTTTTGTGGACTACTGATGGGTGATCACAGCAAAACTGCTATTCACACTGCTTTTAACTCTGGAACTACTGTAGGTGCTTTTTGCAATGTTTTTTGCAGTTCTACACCATTGAAACACATTGAATCATTCACATGGGGAGGTTCTGAAACTTCTGAAGCTTATGACATAGAAAAAGCAATAGACACTGCAAGAAAAGTAATGCTGAGAAGAGGAGTTGAAATGAGCCAAGAAAATGAATTAAATGCACGTGAATTGTACAATTCAAGTAGATTTGGCATAAAGTAATCTGACACCCTGTCAGAGTATTCCATATAATAGGATTGGCACATACATTGCCTTTAAGACGACATGATTGAATTAGAAAACGAATTACATCTTCTTTCAGACACACAGGATCATGATATTATTCCTTTGATTTCTGAAGAGGATGAAAAAGCTATTCATAAAACAGATCTTCCTGAGACCCTACCACTTTTAGCGTTAAGAAATACAGTATTGTTTCCAGGAGTTGTCATTCCTATTACAGTTGGAAGAGACAGATCAATCAGATTGATTAAAGAAGCTAAGAAAAAGAAATTAGCAATAGGTGTTGTATCCCAAAAAGACTCAGACGTTGAGGTGCCTTTGGGAGAAGATCTTAACAAAGTTGGAACTGTTGCTAGAATCATGAAGATGCTTCGAATGCCCGATGGTACAAACACAGTGATTCTTAGAGGTGAGAGAAGGTTTGTTTGGGAATCAATAGTTGAAGAAGATCCATTTTTAAAGGCAACTGTTAAACCCTTTGGAGGGATTGAAGAAGTGCCAAACACTAAAGAAACTCAAGCTCTAAAAGAGTCTTTAAAAGAACTTGCTATTGAGATTATAACCATGAGCCCTGGTATACCAACTGAGGCGGCTGGAGCTATAAAAAATATTAAGAGGCTAAGTTTCCTAGTGAACTTCATCGGCTCTAACATGAACACTTCTGTAGAGGACAAACAGATGCTACTACAGATTGAATCTCTTGAAGAAAGGGCGAATAAGGTTTTAGAAATGCTTCACAAAGAGAAGCAGATGCTTGAACTTAAAAATGACATTCAAAGCAAGGTTAAGAGTGACCTTGATCAACAGCAAAAGGAATTCTTCTTGAACCAGCAGATGAAGCAAATTCAAGAGGAATTGGGTGCAAATCCTCTAAAGGAAGAAATAGAGGAGAAAAAGAAAAGGGCCAAAGACAAGAAGTGGCCTGAATTAGCACAGGAAGCCTTTGATAAGGAGATTCAAAAGCTAGAAAGGATGAATCCTCAAGCTGCGGAATACAGCATGCAGTCAAGCTATATTGATTTACTCCTCGACCTTCCATGGGATGAAAAATCAAAAGACAATTTTGATTTAAATAATGCTATAAAAGTTTTAGATTCAGATCATTACGGGTTAGAGAAAGTTAAAGAGAGAATTGTAGAACATTTGGCAGTGTTGAAAATAAAGGGGGATTTAAAGGCACCAATTATTTGCCTCTACGGACCTCCAGGAGTTGGCAAAACTTCTTTAGGAAAAAGTATTGCAGAAGCTCTTGGGAGAAAGTATGTGAGAATGAGTCTTGGCGGACTGAGGGACGAAGCCGAAATAAGAGGCCACAGAAAGACATACATTGGAGCTATGCCAGGGCGTATTCTACAAAACCTTAAAAAGGCAGGTACGTCAAATCCATTATTTGTTCTCGACGAGATTGACAAGCTTGGGTCAGATCACAGAGGCGACCCGTCCTCTGCCCTACTCGAAGTTCTCGATCCAGAGCAAAACAGTGCATTCCACGACAACTATTTAGATTTGGACTACGACTTAAGCCGTGTGATGTTCATAGCAACATGCAATGACTTGAGTACTATTCAACCAGCTCTTAGAGATAGAATGGAAATAATAGAGGTGAGTGGTTACACTGTACAGGAAAAAATTCAGATTGCTAAAAAGCACTTGCTTCCTAAACAGGTTAATGAATCAGGCCTTAAGAAGACTGATATTCAACTTCCAATTGCAACAATTGAAAAGGTAGTTGAGCAATACACTAATGAATCTGGCGTTCGTGGATTAGAGAAAAAAGTGGCTAAAATTGTTAGAAATAGAGCGAAGGAAATGGCTATGGAAGAGCCATATGCAACCGAGGTTAAGCCAAACGATTTAAAAGACATCCTAGGAAGACCACGCGAAAAAGACAGATACCAAAACAACGATGTAGCCGGAGTTGTTACCGGGCTTGCATGGACTCCTACTGGAGGAGATATTCTATTTATCGAGACTTCTCTTACTCCTGGAAAAGGAAAGTTGACTCTTACTGGAAATTTAGGGGATGTAATGAAGGAAAGTGCAATCATTGCTTTGGAATACCTGAAGGCACACTCAAAAGAATTAGGTATTGATCCTGATGTATTTGACAAGTGGAACGTACACGTACACGTCCCTCAAGGAGCAATTAAAAAGGATGGCCCAAGTGCAGGAATTACTATGCTTACAGCCCTTGCCTCTGCCTTCACTCAGAAGAAGGTTAGAAAGTATTTGGCTATGAGTGGAGAAATTACTCTTAGAGGCCAGGTTTTGCCTGTAGGAGGCATAAAGGAGAAGATCCTTGCAGCAAAGAGAGCTGGCATCAAGGAGATAATCCTTTGCGAAAGAAATAGACAGGATATTGAAGAAATAGATCCTCGCTATTTGAGAGGAATGAAATTCACTTATGCTAATAAGATGAATGAAGTTGTTAATAGAGCTTTATTATCCCAAACCGTTGAAAAACCCCTAGACTTTACTTTAGATAAATGAGAAAAACTGCAGTACTGACCGTCTTTTTGGGTGTATGTCTGGCTGTTACTGGCCAAAACAATTGGTCATCCCCTGCCCTAGATCTTCCAATTGACGCGCGTTCTGGAGGTTTGGGTTTTAAGATTGCTGCAGATCTAAATCACAATGGCTACGCTACATCTTACAATCCAGCAGAAGCAGATAGTTTAGATAGTGGAGTTATACATTTAAACTATTTGAATTACATCGCAGGAGCCCAAATAGGAGCAGTAAATGCAATTGTTAAGGGAACTGAAAAATATGCCGTACACTGTGGAGCAAGATTTGTTTCAATAGGACAGTTTGACGGATACGATGCGTCTGGCTGGCCTACTGGTACTTTCTCTGGAGGTGACTACTTTCTTCAAAGTGGATTCACATACAAGGTTGACTCGACAATAATTCTAGGTGCAACAATGTGGGGTGGGTTTAGAACTTTAGCCATGGAAAACGTTGGGGCATTGGGGGTTGATTTGGCGTTGATGAAACGATGGGAGGAAAAATTCATGGCTGCAGGGGTATTAGTTTCTGGTGTCGGAAGGCAATTTGCAAGTACTGGTTCACAGCCTGTAGGCTGGATACCTGTGAATCTTCAACTTGGATTTACAAAGGGGTTCAATCACGCGCCATTTGTACTCTTTGTGAATCTGCAAAACATGCAGGAATGGGATTTGGCTCCTGCGGGAACTTATGATGACGCAATTGACCCATTAACTGGAGAAACAATTGAAAACACTACTTGGGTTTTTGGTGATCAGTTGGCTAGACATTTAAATATTGGTGTAGAATTGAGCTTTGGTCAGAATTTTAGAGCCCAAATAGGCTATGACCATAGGCGCAGAAAAGAAATGATAGCCAATGGTTTACAAGGGGCAAATGGCCTTTCATTCGGTTTGGGGATGAAAATGAAGGATCTAGATGTAAGGTTTGGCAGGAATACATATCATTTTGCTGGTGCATCTACACATTTAAGTATTGGCTTCAACCTCCCAGGTTAGTATCTTAGGGACATGGCAAAACGTAGACTTACAATTGCAATTGACGGCCACTCTTCAGCTGGTAAGAGTACAATGGCTAAAGCTCTGGCAAGAGAATTAAACTACGTTTACATCGACACTGGCGCAATGTATAGAGGGGCAACTTTATTTGCCATGAAGGAAAGGTTTGTTCTAAATCATCAGGTTGATGAGGAATCTCTGGTAGAAAGCTTAGACAGGTTATTTCTTTCATTTAAATACAATCCGGCTACAGAAACATCTGAAATGCACATAGGTGGAATAAATGTAGAAAAAGAAATAAGAACACTTGAAGTAGCGAAAAATGTAAGCCTTGTAGCGAAAATACCTGCTGTTAGAACTAAGCTTGTTGCTCTTCAACAGAGAATGGCTGAAGGTTCTGGTGTGGTAATGGACGGTAGGGATATTGGAACTGTGGTTTTGCCTAACGCTGAATTGAAATTCTTTATGACAGCTGATCCTGAAGTTAGAGCTTGGAGGCGATTAAGAGAACTTAAGGAAAAGGGGAAAGAAACTACATATAACGAGGTATTAGAGAACGTATTACACAGAGATAAAGTAGATTCCGAGCGTGCTGTGGCTCCTTTAAAACAGGCAGATGATGCCGTAGTAATTGACAACAGCAATCTAACAATGGAGGAACAATTTGAATTCATGTTAAACGTAGCATTAAAGAGAATGGAAACATGATTGCACGCTTCCTCCTCTCTTCTCTTGCATTTTCTATTGTTTTTATTAGCTGTTTTCTAGGTGATTCAGAACCCCAAATAAAAACACCTGACTTCTTAACTGATTCCGCTGCCGAATCTTATGCCGATTCAGTCCTAGCTCAACTATCTACTGAAGAAAGAATAGCCCAACTCCTTATGGTGCCAGTTTATTCTCGCACTGACACCACTGGTTGGAGTGAAGCTGAGAACTGGGTTGAGAGTCTAGGGCTTGGTGGTATAATTGTGATGCAGGGTGGCCCCGAAAATCAAAGAATCAGAATTAAGAGAATGCAGGAACTTGCTAAGGTTCCATTGATGGTAGCTTCAGATGCTGAATGGGGTCTAGGGATGAGATTAGACTCAACTAGAAGTTTTCCTAGGGCAATGACACTTGGCGCAACAGGCAACGCTGAACTTGTTAAAGAATTTGGTGAGATTGTAGGTCAAAGCCTCAGACAAACAGGTGTACATGTTGATTTCGCTCCAGTTATTGATGTCAACTCCAATCCCATCAATCCTGTAATAGGGTCTAGAAGCTTTGGAGAAGATGTGAATCTCGTATCAGAATTAGGATGGGCATATGCTGATGGGCTTCAAAGCGTTAATATTCTAGCAACTGCTAAACACTTTCCGGGGCATGGAGATTCGGACTCGGATTCGCACAAAACTCTACCTGTAATAAACCAAAGTGCAGAAAGATTAGACTCTGTAGAACTAGCACCCTTTAGACATTTATTCGACAGAGGTGTTGGCGCAGTTATGATCGCTCACCTAGATGTCCCGGCTTTAGACAGCACTGCAGGCTCTCCTTCTACCCTATCTCCATACATCGTTGACACATTGTTGAGACAGGAAATGGGATTTAAGGGATTAGCATTCACTGACGCTTTATCAATGAAAGGTTTTGCTGATTTTGTGGGTGACAGACCTAGAGCTAGAGATGCATTACTAGCAGGCAATGACGTATTGCTATTTCCAGGAGATCCAGTACAAGTAATTGAAGAAGTAAGGTTAGCAATTGAAAATGGCGAACTGGATTCTTCTTTGGTTGCAGACAAGTGTAAGAGGGTGTTGCAGGCAAAGTTTTGGTCTAAAGCTGATGGTGAAATCCCTGAAAAGGGAGAATATTGGGATCCTGAGAAAGCTGAAAAAGTTCATAGAGACATTATCGAGGCATCTATTACAGTATTAACAAACAGAGGGTATTGTCTTAACTCATTCAGCACTCCAGGAAATAGCTATACAGTTTTAAATATTGCGAACAAAGCCTCATCTGGCGCACCATTCGCAGATCATTTGAAACTAGTGGGTGGAGGGTCGCATGAAATTAGAACGTTCACCATAGGCAAGAACGCAGAAGGAATAAGAAGAGAAAAAGTCCAATCAGCTCTAGCAACATCTGATTATGTCGTGATCAATTTTCTTGAAACCAGTAATAGACCTTCTAAAAAATACGGAGTTAGCGCTGAAGCTCTAGAAATATTGAGTTCAGAAATGGTGAATTATGAGAATGATTGGGTTTTCAATCTTTTTGCTAATCCATACAGATTGAATATGGAATTCATGAAAATTCATGAAAAAGCAGGAGGATTAATTGTTGCATATCAAGATGGGTTTAGAACACAAGAAGCTGTTGTTAACGCCTTATTAGGTGCAGGAACAGCAGAAGGAAAGTTACCCGTTACTCCGAAAGATTCTTATTTCTACGAGGGTGATGGGCTTGGGCTACGCCAAGGAAGAGTAAGTACTCTAGGTTGGGGGCATGATAGTAAGGAAAACACTTGGGGTTGTACTGCTGAGATTGATTCAATTGTAGCTGATGCTTTTGCAGAGGATGCTATGCCTGGATGTAGAATTGTCATTGCTCACAAGGGCGAAGTTGTGCATGACAAAGCCTATGGAACAATTGATGGAGTTGCGCCTGTTGAGATGGGGACAATTTATGATTTGGCTTCTATAACTAAGGTAGCTGCTACATCTATTTGCCTAATGAAACTCAACAGTATGGGGTATGTTGACTTGGACGATCCGCTGAGGAAACACATCCCAAGTTTAGACACTTTAGAACTAGGAACGAGGACAGTTAAGGAGGTTTTAACTCATTCTAGTGGACTTTATCCTTGGATTCCGTTTTACAGGGAAATATTGAATGACAGCATAGACAACATGCCTGTCGACACTATGTACAAACGCATTTACGATTGCGAATTGAAGCCTGCTGGTGACTATAATTATAGTGACCTTGGTTACTACTTATTCCACAATATGTTTAATAGATGGTTTGAAAATGATCGTGCTATAGATTCTTTATCTATGGATTGGATTTATAAGCCATTAGGTTTGACATCAATGGGCTTCCACCCTCTTAAGAGATCTGACAAAAGCACGATTGCACCAACTGAAGATGATAAAGTTTTCCGAAAGGGAATTGTTAGAGGTACCGTTCATGATCCTGGATCGCATATGTTAGGAGGTGTTTGTTGTCATGCAGGGTTGTTTAGTGATGCACACGATTTAGCTAGACTTGGCCAAATGTTCCTCAACAATGGAGTATACAATGGTTACAAATTACTTGATGCATCTACTTTAAATGAGTGGACTAAGAGGACTTACCCTAAAAGTGAAAACCGCAGAGGTATAGGCTTTGACAAAAAAGGATTAAAGGAAGATGAAGGAACCGCTTCACCACTAGCTTCAGATGCAAGCTTTGGGCACAGTGGATTTACTGGTACATTATTATGGGTTGACCCTGAATATGAACTAGTGTACGTTTTCCTTAGTAATAGGACATTTCCAAATGCTGAAAACGATGCATTAATCACTAAAAATGTTAGGACGGAAATTCATAGCGCTATCATGAATCACTTAATTAAAGAGGCCAAATGAAAATCGCTATGATTTGCTACCCAACATTCGGTGGGTCTGGAGTTGTTGCAACAGAGCTCGGTAAAGCTCTGGCTGATAAGGGGCATGAAATTCACTTTATTACTTACAATACACCAGTAAGGCTTGGCAGTTTTAAATCTGGAATCTTCTATCACGAAGTAAGGGTTAGCGATTACCCGTTGTTTGACTATCCACCATATGAACTTGTTCTTGCAAGCAAAATGGTGGAAGTTGTAAAAGATCACGACATAGATCTTATACACGTTCATTACGCCATTCCACACGCAAGTGCAGCAATTACTGCTAAGAAAATCCTAGCTGATGAAGATATCAATCTTCCTATAGTAACTACTCTTCACGGCACTGACATAACTCTCTTAGGAAAGGACATTTCCTTTGAGCCAGTTATTTCATATGCTATTAATAAGAGCAATGCAGTAACCGCTGTGTCTGAAGATCTCAAGCATGAGACAAATAAGCTGTTTGGTGTGGACAAGGATATTAGTGTGATTCCCAACTTCTTCTGTCCTAAGCATTTTGGGATAGTAGGTGACGAAGAATTCAAAGCTGTAATAGCGCCTAAAGGCCAACCCATCCTTACTCACATTTCTAATTTCCGTCCTGTAAAAAGGGTGTTAGATGTTATTGAGGTATTCAATCAAACGTTGAAGTCGAAAGATCTGAGGCTACTTTTAGTCGGTGATGGTCCAGATAGAACAGCTGCTGAACAGTTATGCCGTAAGTATGGAATCTTAGAAAAAGTTGTTTTCCTTGGAAAGGTTAAGAATCCTATAGAGCCATTAATGATAAGTGACGTCTTCATATTGCCATCTGAAGCTGAGAGTTTTGGCTTAGCAGCTTTAGAAGCAATGGCTGCTGGAGTTCCTGTTGTGGCTACAAATGCAGGCGGTTTGCCTGAATTAGTTGTCAATGGCACTTCAGGTCATTTATGCGAAATTGGAGACATCTTAGGTATGTCTAATAGTGTCTTGAATATTCTTGAAAGTGAGAAAAGGTTTAGTGAATTCCGATCATCTACACTTGAAAGAGCTCAAGAATTCAGGATAGACTTTATTCTTCCCAAATACCTTGAAATTTATAATAGAGTTTTAAATCAATAATGAGCATTAAAACTATAGGCCAAAGAATCTCTATAGCAGAACATTCTGACGCTATCACAATTGCCATTAGTGCAAACATTCCCCCTTCACAACAAATGGCATTAGAAGCATGGTTTGGAGCTTGGCTAGGATTGGGAGGTTTAATGACTTACGGTGCATATTCTTCCTCTGGAGATGAAAGGATGTATTTGCTAGTTAGTTTGGCCTTCTGGGCGTTCTTCTTTGTCAGAATTCTAAAAGTAATTTTATGGAGAAGAATGGGATCTGAAATCATCCGAATTTCAACTAAGGAAATGATGATAAAAGATGCCTTTAAGACAAAAGGAAAAGAAAGATTCTACTTTTTAGAAAGCATAGGTAAATTAGAAGCTGTTGAAAGAAATGAGACTTCATTTTTTGGCTCTTTAGACCAAAGTTTCTGGATCCTTGGTGGTGACAACATTCACTTTAATTACAAAGGCAAAACCCACGTACTAGGCAAACAGCTTTCAAAGTCCGATGCAATGCAACTAAGCAACTATTTGAATAAGAGTATTGCTAGATATTTGAAGAAGAAGTAAATTGACTTTATGAATCAAAAAAAGAAACTCGTTCTAATAAAATATCTTTTATCAAAAGATAGAAAGATGAATGAATCTAATTATTCGATTCAATTAAAAAACGCAGAGCAACTGAATAACCCTCTGCACCTAATCCAGAGATAACTGCTTTACAAGCACCGCCTGTAATTGTTGTATGCCTGAATTCCTCTCTTGCATGAATGTTTGAGATGTGTACTTCGATTACAGGCGTTGTTATGGATGCTATAGCATCTCGTATAGCAACTGATGTATGAGAATAACCTCCAGGGTTAATAATTATTCCATCAAGACTCATTCCCCATTCCTGCACTTTAGAAATAAGCTCACCTTCATCGTTTGACTGAAAGTTTAGAATGTCATCCTTTTGAAATTCTTGCTTTAGTGATTCAATTATATCATCTAAAGTTTGATTACCATACACACCAGGCTCTCTAACTCCTAGCATATTCAAATTAGGGCCATTGATGATTCCTATCCTCATTACTTGATGATTTTAGCATTGTTTGAATGAACAAACATTGTCTCACCTAATCCGTGATATCTCTCAAACAAAGCGCCATGATCAGCTGCAAGTTCTCCATCTAGGAAGCCTAGAATAACTAGGTCAGCACCACCTGATTTATTGACAATCTTTTGGGTTACTTCTTCCTCGCTATTTGTTTGTATAAACTCGATATTTTGCTCGGCAATAGGAATTCTTCCTTCAAGGATTTGGTCTCTAATTTTTGTTGCATGCTCATCATCCGACCCCTGGTGAATGAAGAATACTGAAATGCTAGCTTCTCCCCATTCAGGATGAGATTGAATAATGTATGCAAGCAAAATCATCAAGCTAGCGTTATCCCCATCATCAGGAGTAATCCAAAGATGGATGTCATGCTTATTTCCATAAGCTCTACCACTACTTCTAAGAAGAACGTGATCTAGATCTGCTGCCTCAAGTATCGCTAGGTTATCGAGAAGCTGGTCTCTGTTTTCTATATTCTTAGGATCGTATTCCATTAGAAATAGATTGTTACCCTTACCGCTTAAACCTGGGAGCTGAACACATTGAGCAATTGCTGAAGTGAAAGATGGAGATATAATTGTATCTAAGTGAACTCTGCTATGGCTACCCCTTGCCCAATCAACTAATTCTTTCTGAGATTGTTTGGCCTCCTTCTTAGTATCAGAATTAAGGAATCCTTTGATGAAATGCATATAAGTTCCAAATCCATGTCTATGAGCAATCCACCTTACCATATCATATCCCTCTCTCCTTTTGAAACTATCAGGAGATATTGCTAGAACAAAAGGACGCCATCCTGCTTCATCTTCGAAATGATCATCGTCATTCATTTGAAGAGCAAGCTGGAGTGATCGGGTGATTTGGAATATGATGCCTTTAAACAGCCTCACCATACCACTTTGATTTCCCTTTCTTGCAACCCAAGCATGAATCAGAATCATAATAACAATACTCGCTATAGCGTAAGGAGTATTCATACCAAACATCAAAGCAATACATAATACAGCGCCTTCTAAGCTTATTGACCAATGTGACTTAAACGTTGGTCTATAACTAGGATCTGCAGCCATGTATTCGAGGAATGAAACAAGGCAAATGGCACCATATGTAACCATAAAGAACATCGAAATGATTTCAGCTACAGCGTTAATGTCTCCTATAGAAACAAATGCAAAACCTATCAAACATGTAATAAACGAAGCCCTAACTGGTTCATTTGTCACACCCTTGCCCTTACTCAACCATTCGGACATGTTATCTGGGAATACACCATCTACTGCAAGTGCCTGAAGTGTTCTTGGTGCAATCATTACTGAGCCGAGAGCTGAACTAATTGCAGCTGCAGCAAGGCCTATAGCAATCATAGGTGGCCACACAGATATCTTTTCCATGTATAACTCATCCATTGCCAAGTGTTCTAATGGCGCAGACCACCACAATTTGAAAGAAACAGCGACGTACACAACTATACCTACAATAGTGGCATAAATGGTGCCCTTAGGTATACTAATTCTTGGATCTTTCAAGTCTCCACTAAGCCCTAGGCCTGCAGCAATGCCGGTAAATGCGGGGAATATGAAAGTAAAAACTTCGAAGAAGCCGTAACGATTAATCGTTCCTGTCGGTGTATGAAGAATTTCAGGAATTGTTGCTGTAGGATCAAGGTTGGGGTTTCCTGGTCCTGATCCTATGAAAAAGCTAATCAATGCGACAACTAATGCTGCGACAACTACATAAAGGGCTTTAACTCCAACGTTAGCCCCTTTTGTTAGCATTAACAAAGTCAGCAATCCCATCATACCTAGATTAACCCATAGAGGATCTAAGGCAACTCCATATTGGAGTTCTATCCAAGCTAAAAGCCCCCTTATTGAAACGGTAAAGGCAATTATATAGAAAGCCACACTTATTGCTTGGGATAGGAATAAAGTGATTCCAATAGATCCTCCAATGTTTAGCCCAAAAGATCTTGATATCATGAAATATGCTCCACCACCTTCAACCTTTTGGTTTGTTGCAATCTCAGCAACAGCAAGAGCTGCAGGGATTGTAACCATATGGCCGACAAGAATGATGAGAAGGGTTTGGATTAATCCTACGTGAGCAATAGAATATCCAAATCTCAGAAAGAGAATGGCTCCTAAAATTGTTGAAACAGCCGTTAAGAAAACCGGCCATGTTCCCATCGTCTTTTGTTGCTCCCCTGGAATCATATCTGCACAATATACGCCGTCAAATTCTTACCACATAAGAGAAGTATGAACAGGCAAATGATCGGAAATGTAGTACCCATGCTTGATGTACTCATCCGCACAAGTCCAAACACCATGTGCACCCCTCACCATGATGTAATCGATCCTTGAACTTCCTTTAGAAGCAGGTTCAAAAGTGGTGTAAGTACCAAAGCCCCTTCTACATCTAGTATCCGAGTGGTAATATGTATCAATCAGACCGCCTTCTGTAAGGGTTTGGATTTCAGGTGTATCATCTTCAGCATTAAAATCGCCTAACACAACAACTGCATCTGCTCTACCTCCTAGTGACCAACCACTTATAAGATTTGCAGCCCCTTCCCTAGCCTCACTACTCATATGTGACCAATGGGAATTTATGACTTTGATAGTTTTACCTGATGATCTTTGATGAAGAAGTACGATAGATGCAATTCTTGGCATATCAGCATCCCATCCTATTGCACCTTCCTCTTGCCAAAACTCAGCCAACCACCTAGTTTCAGAATGGATCAAATCGTATTTCTCCTTTTGCCAGAAAATTGGGCATGCTTCACCAGAACCGTCCTCCTCTCGACCTCTGGAATATGAATTCATCCAAGGCATTCCCGTTTTCAAGTCTTTAAGCTGATTAGGCAAAACCTCCTGAAAACCAACGATATCAAAATTAGCAACAGCTTTAACAACTTCTACCTTTCTTTCCTCCCAGGTGAGTGGGTCATTTGGATTATCGTATCTAATGTTAAACGTTGAAACAGTCCATTCATCAGTACTCTGCAAAGTAAATAGAATGGGTAAAACAGCTAATGCAAGTACTTTATACATGGTTGAGCAAATTTAGCCGTTACAGGTGCAACCATCAGTACATTTGCAATCGAAATGGGAAGACAAAGAATGTTCAAGAAGGGGCATGTCCTCGAAGCAACTATAACTGGGCTTGCTTTTGGTGGAAAGGGAGTTGCAAAAATCCCTACAGACTTGGGTGATTTTACCATTTTTATTCAAAACACATTTCCAGGCCAAACAGTAAAAGCACAAGTTATTACTTGCAAAAGAAGACACGCTGAATGCAGGCTTATGCAAGTTCTAACACATGCTCCCGAAGAAGAGAATATTTCTTTTCAACCTATTCCAGGAGCACCATATGCCACTTTTCCTATTGAAGTACAACACAAGTACAAAGAGGAAACTACAATAGATCTTTTTAAGCGAATTGCAGGCATCGAAAAGCCTGAGGAGCTTTATAAAGGGTTGGTTTCTTCACCTAGTGTTTGGCATTACAGAAATAAAATGGAGTATAGCTTTTCATCTATACTTCACGATTTAGAAACAGGAGAAAAGGTTGATGGGTTTGGTCTAGGGTTTAAACATCGTGGTACATGGTGGGCCGTAGAAAACCTAGACAGTGATTCTGGATTATTTGACAAACAAGTTGAATCAGATTTAAGAAAGATCAGACTTTGGTGTGAAGCTACAGGATTACCAGCTTGGCATCCACCTCAGAGAAGAGGGTTTTTTCGATTCTTTGTAGTTAGGCGCAGTATAGCTGAGAATTCTCTTTTGATAAACTTAGTTACCACATCTGGCGGTGAAGGGAAATTTGATCCGAATGAATTTGTTGAATTTATGAAGAGTTTATGGGGAGAAAGGGTTGCTGGCATCCTTCATACCATCAATGATGATATCGGAGAACGTGTTGAAGCTAGACAGGGAAACAGTAAACTAATTTTCGGAAGAGAACGCATTACTGAGAAGTTACATGGGTTAAAGTTTGACATTAGTTTAAGTAGTTTTTTCCAGACTAATCCTCAAAGTGCTGAAAGGCTGTATTCTGAAGTTCTTAGTCTTGCTTTAGAAAAAAATCTTGGTGGAAAAGACGCTGTAGTATTAGACTTGTTTTGTGGGACAGGAACTATCTCTCAGCTTCTTGCAAAAGAACATAATGGACAAGTAGTTGGGGTTGACATTGTTGAATCAGCCATTGAGGATGCTAGGATAAGTGCTGAGCGCAATGGATCAACAAACATTCAATTTTATGCCGCAGATGTAGGAAAATTTCTCTTAGAATATCCTGAATACAGAGGAAAGATTAGAACTTTAGTAATGGATCCCCCACGTGCAGGAATATCTCCTAAATCACTAAGAAAAGTAATAAGGTTACAGGCTGACAGAATGGTTTATGTGAGTTGCAACCCTGCAACTCAGGCGAGAGACATTGCAACCCTTGCTGAAAATGGATATAGATTGGTTCAATTCAAATTAGTTGATCAATTTCCGCATACCTCACATGTAGAATCTGTATCTTTATTTGAAAGAATAGAAGGATTTGTCACTAAAATTGACCTCAATAGATGAAGAGAAATAAAATTTTAAATAGCGACCAAATCAAGCGCAAGCTTGAGAGAATGGCCCGTCAAATCCTTGAAAATCACTATTCTGAAAAAGAGCTTATCCTTCTAGGCATTAAAGGACAGGGGCTTGAAGTTGCTAATAGATTAGTTGAAATATTAAACTCTATAGGAAAGATTAAAGTAGTCTCAGAGTCTATTTCATTTAAAAAGAATGACCCCATTAATAGTGAAATCAAGTGTAGCTGTGAAGAGAGTCATTTTGAAGGCAAAGTAGTAGTGGTCGTAGACGATGTACTCAATTCTGGTAGGACAATGATTTACGCTGTTAAACACGTTTTAGACACTGAGCCAAAGGGTGTATATACTGCAACCTTAGTTGATAGAATTCATCGTTCATTTCCAGTAAGAGCTGATTACTGTGGTTTGTCTTTATCTACTCACGTAGACCAACACATAAGTGTAGCTCTTGACAAAAAAGATGAGGACAAGGATTCTGTATTTCTAGAGTTATAAAACCTCTCTCATCCTCCAGCCTATAGATTCCAATTTGGCTTCTATTAGCTCATCATTGTATTCCTCTTCCTCCCACTTTGAATTTGCTCCTGAATACGAAGATGCTCGAGTTAAGAGTTGACGACCTATAGTCCTTTCCAAATCATTGTCCTTCACATCAGCAAGTAATGGTCTGTTTTTACAGTTCCCTTTAAGTCTATTTGCAAGAATTTTTGGAGTCACACTTAAGTGAACAACTACACCGTGTCTCCTCATCCATTCCATAGCTCCTTTAGCACAGGGAGTACCTCCTCCTGTTGCAATAACAGAACTAGGACGTGCTACAATCTCTCTTAATAGTTCAGATTCCTCGGTCCTAAAAGCTTCTAACCCAAAGTCATTGATGAAATCACTTATACTGCAACCAAATCTCTCTTCTAAGACCTGATCCATATCTACAAAAGGCTTGTCAATTTTCTTTGCTATCCTTTTCCCGAGCGTTGATTTACCGCTCCCCATATATCCGACAAAAATCAAATGCATATCACAGTAGTTCTAATACAATTCTAGTGCATCATTATCTAACTCTCACATCAAACATGTGAATTCCTTCAAGGTTACCTGTTAACAAATCTCCCTTTTTCACAGAACCTACACCTGCTGGTGTACCCGTAAATATCAGATCACCCGTCTTAAGTGTCATATACTTAGACAAGTAGACAATTAAGTCATCAACTGAGAAAATCATTTGTGAAGAATTTCCACTCTGGACAACTTCCTCATTTTTTTTCAATTCAAAATTCAAATTCTGAATATCACCACCTAAATCTTTCAATGAAACAAATTCATGTGACACAACAGCCGAGCCATCAAATCCTTTTGCTTTTTCCCAAGGATGACCATTTGACTTTAGTTGAGTTTGAACATCTCTAGCTGTAAAATCTATACCAAGCCCTACCATTGAGTAATATCTAGGTGCAAATTTCTTTTGAATACCCTTACCTAGTTTTCTAATCTTGATGACCAACTCAACTTCATAGTGCACATCGTCAGTCCAATCAGGAAGATAAAAAGCGTGTTTCCTTGTAAGTATAGAGCTATCAGGCTTCAGGAAAAAAAGTGGTTCTTCAGGAACTTTATTTCCTAATTCTTCAGCGTGCTGCTTATAATTCCGTCCAATGCAAATGATCTTCATTTCCCAGAGCCTTTAATAACTGTTCTAATTGTGTACATAAGAATCTTAAAGTCCAATGCTAAAGTCATATTCTCAATATACATTACATCAAATCTGAGCCTTTGCAACATCTCTGTTACATTCTCTGCATAACCATATTTAACCTGACCCCAAGAAGTAATCCCTGGTCTAACTTTTTGCAAATGAGTATAGTGTGGTGCCTTCTCCTTAATCTTTTCTATAAAGTATTGACGTTCCGGACGAGGCCCAACTAACGACATCTCTCCTATCAACACATTCCAAAACTGTGGTAACTCATCAAGTCGCAATTTTCTCATCCACCTACCTGACGAAGTAATTCTTGGATCATCCCCTGAACTCAATTTAGGAGTGCCTTGTTCAGCATCCATCCTCATAGTTCTGAATTTAATAATCATAAATGGAACACCATATTTTCCTATTCTCTCTTGTTTATAAAAGACTGAGCCTTTTGATGATCTTTTTACAGCTATTGCTAAACAGAGATAAACAGGAAGTAATGTTATTAATGCACTAAGTGATGCTCCTACGTCTATTCCTCTTTTAACCACTCTTTGCCAATTAGGCATAACCAACCTATCCACATGAATTAATGGAGTACCATATACAGCACCAGTCCTCACGTTTCCACTCAACATATCGTAAAGATTTGGAACAACTTTAATACTGACTCCTTTCCCTTCAGAAAGAACTATAAGGTCAACTGTCTTCTTTCTGTCTTTAGGCTCTATTGCAACAATAACTTCTTCAATGTTTTCGTCGTCAATAATTTTAGACAAATCGTTAACTCCACCTAATCGTGGTAGGTTTTCTGATAACTTAGGATCAACGTCGTTTATTTGAATGAATCCTCTTAGATCAAATCCAGATGACAGCGTTTCACCTTGAATGTCATTTACCAATTGAACAGCAGTATCAGCTCCTCCCAACACTAATGTCTTAAAGGCCCACTCACCATTTCTGATCTTTTTAAGCGTCCTTGCAACTACACTCCACCTAAACAATAATGTGAGAGAAAAATGGGCACCGAATAGTACTCCCAAAGTCTTGTAATATTGATCATAACTATTTATGTAGTCATCTATTAACAAACTGAAGAATAGCACAAGAGAACCAATTGTAGTTGCTTTGAGAGTTTGGACTAATTCTAAGACTCTATACCTACGCCTTGGATTTAAATACATGCCCATTACTGCGTAAAGACTCATCCAAAACAAAGGCACTACAATCACTCCTAAGACATATTTTGAATCAAATTGCCATTCACCTGTATAAGTGCTCCAAATTTTTTCTATTTCAACTTTTCTATAAGCATATAGAATTGTCCAAGCAATTGCTGCAGCCAAATAGTCAACTAATGCATAGTGCATTGGCAATGCTCTATCCACAATCCTCCTACCCTTCATTAGTAGTGCACAATTTTAAAGTTGTCAACTAACACAAAACTTGAGTCAAGACCTGGATCTAGAATTGCGTCAAGGGTGATTTCAAATCCATAAGCACTTGGATGTGACCATACCAATGGCCCTAAATCCAAATACATTTTCTTCCACTCTTCTGGTGTAGGATGTAGCACAATGATTGGAACTCTTTCTGGAGTAGAACCTCCAATCACCTCTAATCCTACAGCAAATGAATTATCACAACGATAATTGAACTCCATCCAAATCGGCCCTGATTTAGGTAAAAAATAAAGCTGCTCTTGAGTAGTTGACGTCAGATGAGTTGCACTATCACCCAATTGAATGAATCCACTCGCCTCTCCTTCGAAAACAAGATCTGGATCTGTGGTTCGGACTACTTCGGCAGTGCTAGTTGAATTAGCTTGAAATCTGTTTGCTGATTCAAAATCCTCACATAGAATAATATTTGCTGCCTCAATGTATTCAGTGTGGTAATCAAATGTACTAGTGTCACCTGGCACAAAGTCAACTAAGATTTCCATAGATTCATAAAATGAATATGGCTCCCTAGTTGCAGAAATTCCATTTGCTCTTATTCCTGCACTAATTTCTAAATCAACTAATCCATCTCCATCCTCATCGATATAGGGAATTTTAGCTGGTAAAGGAAAAGCCCCTAGCACATCTGTTGTAGTATGAACCCACACTTCATCAATATCATGAGAACTTGTTCCTTGATCTAATGAAGTTGAAAGACTGAACTCTGAAATTTCAATAACATGAGGAATCTCAGGACTATTACCTATTCTTTCACAGCCACACAATAATGCAGCGATAATTAAAATAAAAGCTAGCTTACTATTCACGATGCACAAAGTTACTGTCTAGCAAAACCTTTACGAGCATCTTACGCATCTTATTGCACCAGGCATTATGATTATTCTTCCAACTGGAATTTTCTCTCCACAACTTACACATCTACCAAATTTATCCTTACCCAATCTTTTCATTGCATTTTCAAGCCCTTTTACCTGATTTTCCAGTTGTCTTAATGCTGCTTCATTTACACTTCTATTGTTAATCGCATCCATTCTGCTTACTCTACCAATGGCTTCTGAAGGAGGAATTGGTTTTGTCAATTCCTTGTACTCTTCAATCCTTTCCATTAGGTCAGACATCTTTTTGTTAATTCTATCTTGAATATCTCTCTTCTCGTCTTGTGTCAACATGGGTTCAAGATGGTTAATTTTGCACACGATTGCAATCCTATAATTAATTCTATTTCAGAAAATGAAATTTTTCATCGACACTGCTAACCTAGACCAAATCCGCGACGCGGCAGAATTCGGAGTACTAGACGGAGTAACTACTAACCCATCATTGATGGCAAAAGAAGGAATCTCAGGAAACGAAGCTGTATTAAATCACTACAAAGCCATTTGCGAAATTGTCGATGGAGATGTGAGTGCTGAAGTCATCTCAACTGATTACGAAGGAATGATTGCTGAAGGAGAAAAACTCGCAGCACTTCACCCAAATATCGTGGTTAAAGTCCCAATGATTAAAGATGGTATTAGAGCGATCAGCTATTTTACATCTAAAGGCATCAGAACAAACTGTACACTTGTGTTCTCACCAGGCCAGGCTCTTTTGGCTGCGAAGGCAGGAGCTTCATACGTAAGTCCATTTATTGGTCGCTTGGATGATATTAGTTCAGACGGACTTGAGTTAATCGAATCGATCCGTGAGATCTACGATAATTATGAATTCAGCACTGAAATACTTGCTGCAAGTGTTCGCCACACAATGCATATTATCGATTGTGCAAGAATTGGAGCAGATGTAATGACAGGTCCTTTAAGTGCTATCTTAGGTCTATTGAAGCACCCTCTAACGGACATTGGCCTTGAGAAATTTTTGGCTGATCACGCTAAGGCTCAAGGATAAAAACACTAGAAATTGCGAATTAGGATACATCAAGACGGACCAGACCCAAACAAGGTTAGAGAAGTAGTATCCATTCTAAAAAAGGACGGCGTAGTTGTTTGTCCAACGGACACGATTTACAGTTTTGCTTGCGTCCTAGGAAGCAGCAAAGGGTTTGAGAGAATTGCGCGCTTGAAGGGTTTAAGACCCAACAAGGCGCACTTTTCGCTATTATGTGCTGATTTAAGCGATTTAAGTAAATACACTAGGCCAGTACCTAATGAGATTTTCAAATTAATGAAGCGCGCGCTACCTGGACCATTCACTTTCATATTACCGTCAGGCGGCAATGTTCCCAAACTATTTAGAAGCTCGAAAAAAACTATTGGAATAAGGGTGCCAGACAACGCTGTGATTCAAGCTATTCTAAAAGAAATAGGCAAGCCATTAGTTGTTTCTTCTGTTCACGATGACGACGAGATTCTAGAGTACACTACAGATCCTGAATTGATTGATGAAAGGCATGGACATGCTGTTGATGCTGTAGTACATGGCGGATTTGGCGAGCTTTACGCCTCTACAATAATAGATTGCTCGTCAGGCATACCTGATGTTATAAGAGAAGGCCGAGGAGATATAGATTCTATTCTTTAATCTCTAGCTCGTGATTCTAGCATAGGCACAAAGGCCGCATCACCATGGTCTTTTTCAACCAATTCACCCTCAGAGATCTTATCAATTGTAAGCATCCTCTGCTTCCCCTCTTCTCCTACTGGTATTACTAACCTTCCACCTATTTTGAGTTGATCTATCAGAGCCTGAGGAACAAAAGGAGCACCACAAGTCACTATAATTCCATCATAGGGAGCAAACGCTTCTTTCCCTTTATATCCATCACCGTAATACAGGTGAGGCTTATAGCCCAAATCCCTTAGTAATGGTCCGGCAGTGTCAAACAACTCCTTCTGTCTTTCTATTGAGTGAACTTTCATTCCCATTTCACAAAGTACTGCACATTGATAACCTGAACCAGTCCCAATCTCCAGCACTTTATCACCCTCCTTGCATCTTAGTAATTCTGACTGATTAGCAACAGTATGTGGTTGCGATATGGTTTGGCCTGAAGCAATAGGAAATGCTTTGTTTGAATATGCGTGTTTTTCAAAAGTTGAATCAATAAAAAAATGACGAGGTATCGTCTTAATAGCCTCAAGAACAGCCTCGTTACTAATACCCATCTCTTGAAGCTCTTCAGCAAGCTTACGCCTCATGCCTTTATGGCGGTATTCATCTACTCTATTCACATCTGAAAGATAATTTAATGCATTGAATAAAATGTGAAGAATTTCCATCATTTCTTCCCACCTAAAGTGTGAATAAGCCACCTACCTTCGACGCATGAAAAAGCACTGGTTTAATTGTAAGGTGGGTTATATGAAACCCGATTCAGAGGGTTCAGAGATGAAGAAGACAGAACAGTTTGTCTTAGATGCTTATACATATACAGAAGCTGAAACTCGAATGGTGGAAATTCTAGAGGATGAAGGAATACGACCATTTGAAATAACTCAAATCACAAAAACCAATCTTGTAGAAGTGATTCGATTTGCAGATTGTGATAAATGGTTTAAAGTGAAAGTATCTCTTACAACCGTAGATGAGTCAAAAGGAACTGAAAAGGAAGCAAATCAATTCTTATTAGTTTCTGCAGATGACGTAAAAGATGCTTTTGAAAAAGTGAAAACTCACATGAACACAGTCCACGTGGGTTATCTAATTCCATCTGTTGTATACCAAAAAATTTCTGAAGTCTTCCCTATAGAAGAGTGGACTCCAATTTCAGCGCCATCATTCGCCGATCAAGAGGAATGATCCCGTATATGATCTGATTCCCTCTCCTTGCTCATTTGAACCGTCTGAGTCTGTTTCTTGGTCAATAACGATTAAGTCGTTATCACCGTGGTTAATTTCTATAACGTAGTAATATACTCCGGGCGTTGCATCTGTTCCAGGATCCCAAACAGGATCGTCGTCGTCATATGTTACAAGCTTGTAGTACATTTCAACTCCCCATCTATCGTAGATGTATATTTTACTTCCTGGAAATGATCCTAGGCCGTCAACAATCCATCTATCGTTACTTGAATCGTTGTTAGGAGTGAAAACGTTTGGGATAGTAATCTCACATGTTTCAACAATAACAGAGGCACTATTTGTACAAGTTAGTCCTCCAGAACCTGGAACTGTGTACTCTACATTAAACGTAAACACAGTTGGATTATCCATTTGAGTTACGACTGGTTCTGTAGTATTGTCGTTGTCAAGATTTACTCCTGTTGTATTTACATCCCAAGAGAATTCACAATCATCTTCTTCTACTCCATTTAAATCTGCATCTAGTTGTACATCTACTCCGCAGAATTGAGGAGGTGTTGCAGTAACAATAGGCGAAACTCCTACTACATTCACATCTAATGACTGCTCATAAGTACATCCAAAATCGTTTGTAGCGAAGAACGTATAAGTTTGTTCACCTGTAATTTGAGGTGAAATTGTAACTGAGTTACAGTCGGCGCCATCATCAATAATTGATTGACCTACCCACCAAGTAGAATCACAATCTGCACCAAATGTAGGAGTGAACGAAACTGCTTCAGGATATAAATCTGGATCAAACTGAATAGACCAATCGAAAATGAAACCGTTGTCTATTGACCACAAATCACATACTTCAATCTCCCAAGTTCCATTAAGAGGACACCCATTTAGATTTGTAAATGGTTGAACACTCTCATAAGATCCTGCTGGCAGAGTACCTCCTGCATTCTGTTCCCATGTGCCATTTGTTGCGCCAGGCTCCCAAAAATAATCCCAACCAGTACCAGGGTCTAAAGATTCATCATCAATAGGTACTCCTAGATATGTGCCTCCGCCTCCTTGTTGGTGAACAAGAATTGATTGGCCATTTGGACAAATAAATGTGATTGTCAAATCGCCCATATAGCTATGCTCGAAATTGATGAATGTATTAATGATATCTGCATTTGCATCATTAATAACAGCTCCTGGATAAAAGTTTGTAAATGTTAGTTGACTATAAAAGCATTGAGTTTGATCATCTGGAATAAATAATCCACCACCAAAATCCACATCAGGTTCCGCGGTATATAAAACTCCAATTACTTCTCCGTCTAAAACTGCTTCTTCTCCAACACACATAGTGATGTCACCTGTTGTTCCTGTAAAATCTGGATTTGTAGAAACTAATACTTGATAATCTATTACGTTAAGATTAGAACAATCATTGCTATCTGTTATATCCAAATCAATTACATAAAGACCAGGCTGATTATATGTATGAGTAATTAAAGGATCTGTTCCAGATTCTGTCAAACCATCACCAAAATTCCATTCCCAACTTACAATCTGCTGACCATCAGCAACTGTAGATTCAGTTGCTTCTAAATAAACTTCCTCTCCTATACATGCATGTAGTGGTTGAACATTTGGCGTTACAATTGCAAAAGGTCTCTCACAAGGTTCTCCACATGAGGCATAAGCTCCAAAATTTCCTGAAGAACCTGCACCAGAAACAAATTCTATATGTAAACATCCAGTACCATTTGTAGAAGTAATATCCTGACCTTGTAATTCTGTACCTGTATAAGTTCCTATCTCAGGAGCAGCATTGCTATCACCATCATAAATAGTAATAGTTGAGTTAGCATCTAAATCAAATACTACCCAGTAAAAATTCAAAATAGTTTCAGGAGCTACTGCACACCAAGTAATGGAGTGGTTCTCGTTTGGTCCATAATCTGCAGCACTTAATCCAGAGTCAACGACTGCGCCCTCACATGCTTCATATTGGTTAGTAGTAGCAATACTGATTTCCTGTGCATTTGCATTAAAAGCAAGGAGAGTCAAAAGTGTTAATCCAAATAACTTTCTCATAACTAGCGTTTTGTAGCGTTTAGATTAATCAAATATCTACCGAAGATCTTTTCAAATTGAGTTTCATTTGAAACCACAACGTACTTCCCGTTAGGTGTAATGAAATATTGCTCCGTTGATTTTGGCTCTATTCCTGATTTCAATAATTCAATAGCAATATTATCAGAATCTAAACTCTGTACATCAACATCATCAAATTTTAATTCTGAAGTACTATGCCATCCGTATGCTGCTAAACAGCACTTATTTAAATCCAATTCAACCGAAGTTCCAAAAGCGGATTCAAAGGCGCTTTGCCCCGGAATATCAGACTGAGCAAGACATAACGATGTCCCTATAGTCATTATAAACAAGAGAGTTAAGATGTGTTTCATTTACCAGGTAATTAGTTTGCAAGATAACGAACTATTCATTGTGATTAAAATGACCAAATATTTATCACTGTTGGTTTGTAAAATAGAGTTTCTAACTATCTTTGCACCCCCAAACAGGGTCACTGACCCGGTAGCTCAGTTGGTTAGAGCATCTCACTTTTA
>PBNL01000044.1 GCA_002723115.1 Methanobacteriota archaeon
CTAAACAAGAAGAATTATCTCCTCCACAAACGCCACAATCATCTAGTACGTTACCATCACAGTCACAAGAACCTTCAGCAATACCGTTACCATTACAAACTCCACACTCGTCAAATGCTCCGACACAATCGTCCACATCATCACATACACCGTCAGAATCTGCATCAGCTGAACAAGAACCTCCACATTCTCCTAGAGCGTCAGTTTGGTTACCATCACAGTCACAATCGCCAGATGGAATGTCTGAACAACCACAGTCATAAATAGCACCAGGACCATTACAAACGCCACATGCGTCTACAGTTCCCAAACAGTCATCAATATCATCACAAACACCGTCACCATCAGCATCAGCAGAACAAGATCCGCCACAAACACCTAGAGCGTCGGTTTGGTTACCATCACAGTCACAATCACCAGATGGAATGTCAGAACAACCACAGTCGTATACAGAACCAGGTCCATTACACACTCCACAATCATCGTATGAACCAACACAGTCATCCTCATCATCACAAACACCATCAGCATCTACATCATCACATGCAGGACAAGGAGTTCCACCATAAGTTACACACAAGTCTTCACCAAATTCAGGGTTGAAGAATCCAAATCCATCAGCGTATATACATCCAGGTGCTGGAATATCATCACATGAAGCATATACACATGCAAGGTTGCCATATTGATCATATGCTTGTTCTTCAGCTGAAGAATCATAGTTAGATGCATTTTCATCCATACAACCTAGAATAATATCACATCCAGCTTGCAAAGAAGTCGATGTAGTACTTCCTGCCTCTCCAGCAGTAACTACTACGTTAGCATTTTCACATCCGTCACCCCACTGAATTCCCCAGCCAGACCATCCGTCTGCTGCGCCTGTAACAGCTACAACATATTCAAAAGTAGTACCAGGATTAACAAGTAAAGATCCAGTGAAAACACCATCACCATCGTCGTCTGTAAGCTGAACTCCCCAGCCTTGCCAACCATTCCAAGAACCATTAACGACAACATTGTCATAATCGGCATTCGGGTAATCAACAAGGTTCATATCAACTGAGAATACAACTGTAGCTAAACAAGAAGAATTATCTCCTCCACAAACGCCACAATCATCTAGTACGTTACCATCACAGTCACAAGAACCTTCAGCAATACCAGAACCTCCACAAACACCACACGCGTCTAACTGAAGACAAGATCCGTTGTCAACGTTTGCATCAGAATCGTAGTTACAAGCTGAAGCGTCAGTACAACCTTCTACTGCAGCAATACAAGATCCATCATCGTAATCAGCAGATGAATCGTAGTTAAGAGCAGAAGAATCTGTACAACCACAAGCGTTGCTTGGTCCTGCAGCACCTGCAGTAGTAAATGTACCAGCACCGTTAAAGTCTATGCTAACAGTAAGCTGATCTGCTCCAACTCCCAATGGGAAGATCTGGAAATTCATTGTTCCGTCGATCGAACCAGTAGTTGATATCTGAGCTACAAGAACTCTATTGTCAGCATCTGGCAGAGCGTTACCTGCTGTGTTAAGTACATACCAAGATCCTCCTGTTAATGTGTTAACATTCAAAGTAGTACCACCATTTGTAAAGTATTCACTAATCGTTGGAGATAAAGTTTCATCTTGTACTAAAGATGGATCTGCTGCATTAACAATTCCAGAGAATGAAGCAGGACCATCAAGGTTTATTGTAGCATAGCTATCATCAGCCATATCTGGGAAGAATGATAAGAATGCTGGATTAATTCCAGATGCATTCCAGTTAGTGTTAAATCCACTATTGAAAATTCCAGCTGGAGTATTAATAATAAGGTTGTCCTCATTGTTTCCGTATACCGCACTGAACTTATCAGTAGCGTCTACCATGTTTACGTAGAAACGGTAAACAGTGTTACCTGCTGCAGCTGCAGCAGGTGCAGATTCAACCGTTAAAGTGTAAGGGCTAGCACTGCTAGTATCGCCTCCACCACAAGAACAGTAATCACAAGATCCATCGTCCTGAGTAGCATCAGCATTATAGTTACATGCGTTATCAGCAGTACAACCGTTAATCTCTGCATCGTCACAAATACCATTACCGTTTGCATCTGAAGCACAAGATCCACCACAAACGCCTAGAGCGTCTAATTGGTTGCCATCACAGTCACAATCGCCATCAGCGATACCTGAACCACCACATTCGCCACACTCGTCAAGTTCAAGACAAGAGCCGTCATCTACAGTAGCATCAGAGTTGTAGTTACAAGATGTAGAATCAGTACAACCATTAATATCATCATCATCACAAATTCCGTTACCGTTTGCATCAGAAGCACAAGATCCGCCACAAACACCTAAAGCGTCTAATTGGTTGCCGTCACAGTCACAATCACCGTCAGCGATACCATCACCACCACATTCACCACACTCATCTACTACGTTTCCGTCGCAGTCACACTCACCATCTGCGATACCTTCTCCGCCACAGTCACCACACTCGTCAAGTACGTTTCCGTCACAGTCACAAGCACCGTCAGCGATACCTGAACCACCACATTCACCACACTCGTCTAATTCAAGACAAGAGCCGTCATCTACAGTAGCCTCTGAGTTGTAATTACAAGCAGAAGCATCAGTACATCCAGGAACATCTCCTGCGATTGGACCGTTCTCGTCGTAGTCACCAGCACCGTTAAAATCTACTGAGTATTGCTCCTCATCAGCACCAACACCAAGTGGGAAAACCTGGAAGTTGATCGTACCGCTCACATCACCAGTAGACGTGATCTGCATCACAAGTACACGAAGATCAGCATCTGGAAGAGAGTTGGCTGCTGTGTTAAGAACGTACCATGAACCACCCGTTAAAGTGTTCACGTTAAGTCCAGTTCCACCACCAGTAAAGTATGCACTGATAGTTGGAGAAAGAGTAGCGTCCTCAACCAATGAAGGATCAGCCTGAGCACCCATAGCAGGGCCAGTTAGTCCAATAGTTGCATAGCTATCCTCCGCCATATCGGGGAAGAATCCTAAGAAAGCTGGGTTAATACCTGCAGCACTCCAACTAGCATTAAAGCCACTATTGAAGATTCCCGAAGGTGTGTTAATAATAAGATTGTTTTGGTCGTTACCAAATACTGCACTGAACTTGTCCGACGCATCGTTCATGTTCACATAGAATTTGTATACATTATGACCTGGTACGTTTACTGCTGGAGAGCTCTCAACCGTCAGTGAATACTGGGCAGAAGCGCTCGTCAGGAACGTACATGAAAGGAATGCCAATAAGGCAAGGCAAATGTTCTTACGCATGATTTTTAGAAAATTTTACTCGCTAAATATACGGCTAATCGAAATAAACCAGCCAATTATCTATAAAAAATTCACTTTTGTCGAGAATATTATATAACTCACCAGAATTATTCCCCCACTAAATTCACAAAGTGTAATTTTGCATATTCCTGAAAATTCAACGTCAATTAAATGTTTGAAAATCTACAAGAGCGATTTGATAGAGCCTTTAAAGTATTAAAAGGCCATGGACAGATTACAGAGGTTAATGTTGGAGAAACCTTAAAAGAGGTTAGAAAAGCATTACTTGACGCAGACGTTGACTATAAAACAGCTAAGGAATTTGTTAAGAGAGTAAAGGAAAAAGCTCTTGGACAACACGTACTCACTGCGCTTAAACCGGGTCAAGTATTAATAAAAATAACTCAAGAGGAACTGACAGAACTCATGGGACAGGCAGCTGCTCCATTTGAGATGAAAGGAAATCCTTTTGTAGTTCTACTTGCTGGCTTGCAAGGTGCTGGTAAAACAACTCACGCAGGTAAACTTGCAAAACATATTGCTTCTAAAGGAAAGAAGCCACTCCTTATTGCATGTGACATATACAGACCTGCTGCGATTGAGCAATTAAAAGTCGTTGGTGAATCTGTAGGAGTTGAAGTATATACTGAGGATGATGTAAAAGATCCCGTAGGAATTGCTACAAGAGGAATTGAATATGCCAAAAAGAATGGCAATAACGCTGTCATAGTAGATACTGCAGGCAGATTGGCAGTTGATGAGACTATGATGGATGAAATTGAAGAAGTAAGCAAAGCCATCAAGCCTCAAGAGACCTTATTTGTAGTTGATGCTATGACAGGTCAAGATGCAGTAAACACAGCCAAAGCATTTAATGACAGACTAGATTTTGACGGTGTGATCCTAACAAAGCTTGATGGAGACGCAAGAGGTGGTTCTGCGCTAACTATATACAATAAGGTGGGTAAACCTATCAAGTTTGTGGGTGTAGGTGAGAAAATGGATGCCCTCGAGACCTTCCACCCTAATAGGATGGCTGAAAGGATTCTGGGGATGGGTGACGTAGTTACACTTGTTGAGAGAGCACAAAAAGTTGTTGACGAAAAAGAGGCCAAAAGACTAGAGGATAAAATCAAAAAGAACAAGTTTGACCTCGAAGACTTTTTAGGACAGATACAACAGATTAAGAAAATGGGAAATGTCAAGGATCTATTAAGCATGGTCCCAGGCATGAGTAAGGCTCTTAAAGGTGTTGATATAGATGATAACGCTTTTGTTCAAGTAGAAGCTATTATCAGATCAATGACACCTTCTGAGAGGACTAACCCCAAAATTCTAGACTCAAGTAGAAAGAAAAGAGTTGCGAAGGGATCAGGCACACAAGTAGAAGACATAAACAAATTGCTGAAGCAATTTGAAGACATGAAAAAAGTAATGAATATGATGAGCAAGGGAGGAAGAGGTAGAATGCCAATGCCAGGAATGAGACGATGAGTTATAAGCTACTAGACGGTAAATCAACATCTCTTTTTGTTCAAGAGGAGATTAAAACTGAAGTAGATCGTAGAATTGCTAATGGAGATAAAAGACCTCATCTAGCAGCTGTTCTTATAGGAGATGATCCGGCAAGTAAAGCTTACGTTGGTCATAAAGTTAAGGCATGTAATAAAGTTGGGTTTGATAGCTCACTAATTGAACGTAACACGAATATTTCTGAACAAGAAGTATTAGATATCGTTTCTGAGCTAAATAAGAATCCTGAAATAGATGGATTCATCGTTCAACTCCCCCTACCCTCACATATTGACTCTCAAAAAGTAATTGAAGCTGTTGATCCTTCGAAAGACGTTGATGGATTCCATCCTGAAAACGTTGGGAAGATGTCACTTGGTTTGGACACATTTAAACCTGCAACACCGGCTGGAATTATGACATTACTTAATCACTACGAAATTGACACAGAGGGAATGCATGCTGTTGTTATAGGAAGAAGTGATATAGTAGGAAATCCAATGTCTTCGCTTTTGAGAAGCAATACTAGTCCTGGCAATTGCACTGTAACTCAATGTCACAGTAGAACTAAGGATCTAAAATCACACACACTTCAAGCCGACATAATTATAGCTGCAATAGGAAAACCTCATTTTATTACAGATGACATGGTCAAGGATGGGGCTATAGTTGTTGACGTTGGAATTAATCGAATTTCAGACCCAAGTAAAAAATCTGGAAGTCGTTTAACTGGCGATGTGGATTTTGAAAATGTGGCGCCTAAGTGTAGCTGGATTACACCTGTACCAGGAGGAGTTGGGCCGATGACAATTGCTACACTTTTACAAAACACACTAAAAGCTGCTGATGGGAAATAGCTCGGATGAAATCTGGATGACAAGAGCACTCGAGTTAGCAATCCAGGGAAAGAGCAAAACTCAGCCTAATCCCATGGTGGGATGTGTTATTGTTTTAGACGAAGAAATTATAGCCGAAGGATATCACCAAAAACATGGAGGACCTCATGCAGAAGTTGAAGCATTAAACAACTGTCGACACAACGATCTAAGCAGGGCTACAGCATATGTAACACTTGAGCCATGTAGCCATTTTGGTCTAACTCCACCTTGTGCAAATCTTTTAATTGAAAAAGGAATAGGAAGAGTTATTACAGCAATGGAGGATCCCAACCCAAAGGTTTTAGGAAGAGGCCATGAGGTTTTGGCTTCAAAAGGGATAGAAGTAAAAAGTGGAGTTTTAGAGGAACAGTCTAAGCAGATGAATAGAATTTTCATTCACTTGCAAAACTCACCATTACCATACATTACTCTTAAATGGGCACAAAGTGTAGATGGATACATGGACCCTGACACAAAGCCAGAGTATAAAAGGGGATCTATTGCTATTTCTTCCCCTGAATCATCTGAAATAGTTCAATCATTGAGATCGCATCACAATGCGATCCTTGTGGGGAGGAAAACAGTAGAAGTTGACGACCCAAGATTAACATCTAGGGAGGAGAATGGTGTTGATCCTATTAAGATTGTTTTGGATTCTGAGTGCAGTTTAGATTTGAGTGATTACAGATTCAGTAAAGTAGGGCGAAGTATTGTTGTATGTAACTCTGGAAATTCAACGACAGCAGTAGAATATTGTGTTGGTCTTGAAAAGGGATTAGAACCTGTTCTTTTGAAATTAAGAGATATGGGCGTTTACAGTATCCTTGTGGAGGGAGGAGCTCACACCTTAAATAGTTTCATAGATACAGGGTTGTGGAATGAAGCTTACGTGCTTGAATCATCCAATAAACTTGAGGGTGGGCTTAAAGCTCCTGTAATAGATTTAAGTGGTTTCGATAAAACTATCACTGATACTGACACCATTTACCACTGCATAAGATGATAGATTTAATGTTGTGTATAGTGTGTACTGGTGGGATCTTTTTGGTCTTCAGGTATTTCAAGAGCTATGCGGTAAATACTCCGATGGCAATTGTCATTAACTATGCTGTTGCAGCAGGTTTGGGCTGGAGCCTTGCTGGAGGTTTTGAGGCGATGAAAATGGCGGTTGATCAGCCTTGGTTTTACACAACTGTTATAATGGGAGCTGGTTTCCTTTTTCTGTTCAACATGATCGCTTACTGCACTAGAGAGATGGGTGTGACTATTGCTTCTCTTTCTGCAAAACTCAGCCTTATCATTCCCTCAACTGCTTTTATGCTACTAGATCCGAATGACAATTTAAGCTTGGGGAAGGTTGTTGCTTTTTCCTTAGCCATAGCTGCTATTGTTCTTACTAGCATGAAGGAAGAAAAGGCCAAAGAGGTCAAGTGGTGGCTGCTTGCTGTTCCAGCAATAATTTTTTTTGGATCTGGGGGTATTGATTTTGTGTTTGGCATTTATAGCGAAGCCCCTCCCCTTATGTTTACTTCTGTGCCATTCACAGTAGCATTTTTGATGGGGATTTGCATACGTGTTTTCCCTTCTCAAAGACATGCGATGAACTTGAAGGATATGTTGGGAGGTGTAGCATTAGGTTTGATCAACTTTGGCTCACTATACTACTTGCTTGGGGCGTATGAGAATGCAGGAGTAGATAAGTCGGCTGTAATTCCTTCACTCAATATAGGAGTGATCATATTCAGTTCTGTGGCCGCGATCATTCTATTTCATGAAAAACCCAGCGTCAAAACCAAGTTGGGTCTTGCGCTGGGCTTAATCAGTATCAGTATTTTCTTATTCGTCGCCGCCTAAGCTTTCGAGATATTCTTTGTTATCTCTATCTCTTTGCATAGGGTTTCTGAATTCACCAAAAGAGCCACCGTTCTTATAGATTTGAAATCTAGTTGGCTGAGGTCTTGAAGGCCAGTAGTTGTTGGACATATCACAATCTGCAGTTTCCTCCATAGGGTCAAGGATGACTTGGACTGCAGGCTTACTAGTTTCAAAAACCTTAGTAACAGTAGGCTCACTCATAAGCCAAATCTCAGCTGGAATCCTGTGAAGATCAGAAGTACCATCCTCAAATTGGAACTCAACGATTAAAGGCATTACAAGTCCGCCGTGATTCTTAAAAGTAATCTCATAGAAATTCTTACCACTCACTAAAAGAGCCTGCTCTTCAGCTGTAAGCGTACCAAGCATCTCACTGTACTCTGCCCTATCCAATTCTAGCACCTCGTACTTACCTGTCGTTGTGTAGTAATCATTTAGAGTTGGATCAGCTTCGATATATGTTTCCTCGATTGCAGTTTCATCTCTTTGGTGACTGATATCAGTTCTGATTTTAGAATCTTGCTCCTCTCTCCATTCAGCTTCAACATCAGGATTTTGGGTATTGATCTGCATCCACTCAATATTTTCAATTCCTATGTCGCAGTGGTCGTTCGTGTAGAACCAACCTCTCCAGAACCAATCCAAATCAACACCAGAAGCATCCTCCATAGATCTGAAGAAATCAGCAGGTGTAGGGTGTTTAAACGCCCAACGACGGCTGTACTCTTTGAACGCGTGGTCAAACAGATCGCGTCCCATCACAGTCTCTCTAAGAATATTCAAAGCTGTAGCTGGTTTGCCATAAGCGTTTGGCCCAAATTGATAGATAGACTCCGAGTTAGTCATGATCGGAGAAATACGTCTCTTATCACCACCCATGTAACTCGTAATGTCCCTTGCCGAACCTCTACGTGAAGGATAGTTTCTATCAAACTCCTGTTCTGTCAAGTATTGCACAAAAGTGTTCAATCCCTCATCCATCCAAGTCCATTGACGTTCATCAGAATTGATGATCATTGGGAAGAAGTTGTGTCCAACTTCGTGAATAATTACTGAAATCATTCCATACTTTGTGCGGGCAGTGTATGTTCCATCTGCATCAGGACGACCGCCATTAAAGCAGATCATTGGGTACTCCATGCCTATCCACTTTGTGTGAACTGAAATTGCTACAGGGTAAGAATAATCTACTGTGTACTTAGAGTATGTTTTGAGGGTTTGGGCTACTGCCTTCGTGCTGTACTGCTCCCATAGAGGATTTCCCTCCTTAGGGTAGAAACTCATCGCTAGAGGCTTGTACTTACCAACCTTCACAGCCATAGCATCCCAAATAAACTTTCTACTAGAAGCCCATCCAAAATCCCTGACATTCTTAGCGCTGAATATCCACGTCTTCTGCCCCTTTTCCTTAGTCTTCTCAGCTTCTCTAGCCTCTTCTTCAGTAACAATCATAACTGGCTGATCGTAGGTTCTTTTGGCAAGTTCAAATCGCTTGCGTTGCTCTGAAGTAAGAACAGATTTTGCATTTACTAATTCACCTGTAGAAGCAACAACGTGATCTGAAGGAACAGTTATTGCAACTCTGTAGTTACCAAAGCAAAGTGTAAACTCACCGCTACCTAAGAACTGCTTATTCTGCCATCCTTCATTGTCACTGTAAACTGCTAGACGCGGATAGAATTGAGCAATCGTATAAAGGTAATTGTCCTCAACTTCAAAGTATTCATATCCTGATCTTCCGTCAATTTGCATCCTATCGTTGATGTTGTACCACCAGCCAATAGTGAAAATCATCTTCTCATTAGGTCTAAGTGGAACAGGCAGATCTATCCTCATCATAGTTTTATTTATGATGTAGTCCAAATCGTTACCCATAGCGTCAACCACCTTTGTGATCTTAAATCCACCATCAAATGAAGGATTGAGCTTCTGCACAGTCGAAAATTGCTCCGAGTCTCCCCATGAAGTTTCTCTAATCTTGTGAGAATCGCTGTCTTTAGCTCTTACGTTTTGGTCTAATTGAACCCACAAGTAACGCAGCTCATCTGGGCTGTTGTTTGTGTAAGTAATCGTCTCCGTTCCATCAAGACGCTGATTAGCGTCATCAAGCTTCAACTGCATGTTGTAATCAACCTGCTGCTGCCAGTACTCGTGACCTGGAGCTCCTGAAGCTGTACGATAAGTATTAGGCGTAGGAAGTTCCGTACCAAGCTGACGGAATACGTTCGTATTTGTTCTGCTTACTTCTTCTTGCTGGCCCCAAACAGGTGCTGCAACGAAAAGTAGAATAGAAAGTAAGGTGAGTTTATTTGAATGCATCTTCTTATTCATAAAGTAGACGCACAATTTACACAAGAGATTGCGGTTTTAGCAATTCTAACCGACTTGATTCTTAGCCCTTTGCCAATATTCCTCCATCTCTTCAAGTGGCATCACGCTTAAATCTTTACCATCTGAATTCACAGATTCCTCTAGGTGCATAAATCTTTTAATGAATCTTCTATTTGTTCTTTCAAGCGCTTCATCGGGATTTATGTCTAAAAAGCGAGAGTAATTGATCAAGGCAAACATCACGTCGCCAAACTCATCGGCTATCCTATCAGCATCACCTTTAAGCACCTCTTCGTTTAGTTCAGACATTTCCTCCTTCACCTTATCAAGTACCTGACCAGCATGATCCCAATCAAATCCCACACCCCTAACCTTATCCTGGATTCTATACGCTTTTACTAGGCTGGGCAGGGATTTGGGCACTCCTTCTAGGACGCTTTTCTTGCCTTCTTTGAGTTTGAGTTTCTCCCAATTTGCCTTGACCGTTTCTTCATCATTTGCCTCAACGTCACCGTAAATATGGGGGTGTCTCGAAATGAGCTTTTCTGATATAAAGTTGAGTGAATCGGCAATGTTCCATCCGCCTTTTTCAGAAGGTATTTCTTCGCCAAGTTTGGCATAGAAAACCATGTGAAGAAGAATGTCGCCTGTTTCCTTTTTGATTTCGTCTAGATCTCCATCAAGAATAGCATCAGCAAGCTCATATGTTTCCTCTATGGTAAGATGTCGCAACGATTCAAAAGTCTGCTTCCTATCCCAAGGGCATTTCTCCCTCAAATCATCCATGATATCCAGAAGTCTTCCAAATGCCTCCAGTTTTTCCTCGCGTGTGTGCATGACGACTAAGTTAAGGCCTAACTTTGCCCTATGGAATGGAAAGTAGTGCTTTTAGCTATTGGATTACTCGCTTTGGGCGTAGCAGGGATTGCAATCAAGATTTTGGTTAAGAAAGATGGTGAGTTTGCGGGGACTTGTTCTAGCAATAATCCATTATTCCAAAACGAAGATGGAGGTTGCAGCTTTTGCGGGGCCACTAAGGACGAGGCCTGCAAGAAAGAAGACATAGAGGTTAGTCAAGAAGCTTAACTTCTCTCTCCCACCCTGGAGTAACCCAAACGTCATACCCATCACCTTCTGCCTCAATAAACAAGGCCTCTATTCCGTATTGCGGAGAGTTTTCAATTCTTTCCTCTATGAAGAATCTACCTTCTTCAGGTCCTAGTACCATACATGCTGTAGCATATGCATCAGCAATAGCGGCATTGCTAGCTTTTATAGTAACACTTAGCAGGCTGTGGTCTACAGGATAACCGGTTCTTGGGTCAATTGAATGTGACCTCTTTACTCCGTCTATTTCTACGAATTTCCTATAGTTTCCGCTAGTGCAAACTGATGCGTCGTCAACTGAAATTATGGCTTGGAATTCTCTGTCTGTGTGTCCGGAGGGTTTGGGCTTATCAACAGCAATTTTCCAACTCTCGCCACTAGCATTTATACCCTGACACCTAACCTCTCCTCCAAGCTCAACCATAGAGTTTTCAATGCCATTTTCAGCAAGTAGATCGTGGATCATGTCTACAGTGTAACCTTGGGCAATCGCATTAAAATCAATCCTTGAACGGGCATCGCCTTTGATGATGTGACTCTCGACGTATGCCGTGTCACTTTCAACCTCATCAAGGTCTATCAAATCAGTTCTAAAGCCAATGAATTGTATTATGCTATCCACTTGGGCTGAATCCACACTTGAGGCATTCTTTAGACCAAACCCCCAAAGCTCAACCAATGGCATCACTGTTGGGTCAAAAGCTCCATAGCTATCTTGGTTAATCTCCCAAGTCAAATCCCACAATACAGACCAAATCTTACTTGAATCATAAAATGTGAATACCGTATCAGTTCTCTTGAACTCATTGATCTCTGTTATGCGCGAATCAGTACGCCAAGAGTTCATCTCGATATCCATAGACTCAAGCACTGAGTCTACCATTTGCTCATCGACTACCTTATCACCAGTGTATTTGATGGTGTAGGTTGTTCCTTGGGCTTCGCCAGTAATTGTAAGAAGTTCAGGGCTGTTAGAACAGCCGTAAACAAATACCGCGATAACGAATGTTACCGCGGTATAAATATTTGCTCGATTAGCCACCAAAATCGTCGAAACTTACGTTCTCATCTGGTATACCCCAATCGTCTACCATCTTTAATACCGCTTGGTTCATCAGCGGTGGTCCACAGAAGTAAACTTCAATATCCTCTGGAGCTTCGTGAGACTCTAGGTGATGCTTGATAACTGAATCGTGAACGAATCCTAGGAACCCGTCACCCTCAGTATCGTTTACATCCTTCTTCTCCTTCCAGTTATCTTCTTCAAGTGGTTCTGATAGAACTACGTGGAATTTGAAATTAGGGAACTGTCTTTCGATGTTCTTGAAATCCTCTAGGTAGAAAAGCTCTCTCTTAGAACGACCACCGTAGTAGAATGTCACCTTTCTTCCAGTCTTAACAGTGTGGAATAGGTGGAATAGGTGAGAACGCATTGGCGCCATTCCAGCACCTCCACCAATGTATAGCATCTCTGCACCAGTCTCCTTGATGAAGAATTCTCCATAAGGGCCTGAGATCATCACCTTATCTCCTGGCTTTTGGTCAAACACATAAGATGAACAAACACCTGGATTAACCTGCATCCAATCATTTCTCTCTCTGTCCCATGGCGGAGTAGCAACACGGATGTTTAACATCACAATATTTCCCTCAGCTGGGTGATTAGCCATTGAATAAGCTCTTACAATAGGCTCCTCATTTACCATTTTCAAATCCCATAGACCAAACTTATCCCACTCCTCTTGGAACTTGTTTGGCTCATCGTGGTGATCCGGGTGAGCTGTAACGTCGATATTTTTGAAATCAACCTCTGTCTCAGGTACGTCAATCTGAATGTAGCCACCTGCTTCGAAATCCAGCGTTTCACCATCTGGAAGCCTAACTACAAACTCTTTGATGAATGATGCCACGTTGTAATTTGAAACAACCTCACACTCCCACTTCTTAACTCCAAACACCTCTTCAGGAATTTCGATTGACATGTCCTCTTTAACCTTTACTTGGCAACCAAGACGGTAGTTGTTAGCAATCTCTTTTCTTGAAAAGTGAGGTTCCTCTGTAGGAAGAATAGCACCTCCACCCTCGTGAACCTGGCATACACATTGAACGCATGTACCACCTCCACCACAAGCTGAAGGAAGGAATACGCCTTTGTTACTCAATACGTTTAATAGTGTAGCACCACCTTCAACCTCGAGTTTCTGATCGTTATTGATTGTAATCGTAACTGCTCCGCTAGGAGAAAGTTTGGCCTTAGCAAAAAGTAATAAGCTTACTAGAAGCATGATTACAAGAAGGAAAAAACCTATAGATAGTAGTATCGTAGTCATTTTCTGATCAGATTTCTATTCCCATAAAGCTCATGAATGCAATACCCATGAGACCTGTAATGATGTATGTGATACCAAGCCCTCTAAGTGCTGGTGGAACGTGTGAGTAGCGAATCTTTTCGCGGATAGCAGCGATAGCTACAATGGCTAACCACCAACCAACTCCTGATCCTAATCCAAACACAGTTGCCTCACCAATTGAAGGGTATTGACGCTCTTGCATAAAGAGTGCTCCACCAAGGATAGAACAGTTTACAGCGATTAGAGGAAGGAAGATGCCTAACGCTCCATAAAGTGCTGGAGCAAACTTTTCTACAATCATTTCAACCAGCTGAACCATAGAAGCGATTACAGCGATAAACATGATGAAGCTTAGGAAGCTCAAATCAACAGTTGCGTACTCTGGACTCAACCAAACTAATGCTCCTTCTTTAAGAACATAGTTCTCAAGTAAGTAGTTAATTGGAACAGTAATACCTAGTACGAAGATCACAGCTAGACCTAGACCATTTGCAGTCTTAACAGTCTTAGATACCGCGAGGTATGAACACATACCAAGGAAGTATGCAAAAATCATATTCTCTACGAATATGCCTTTAACGAATATGCTTAAGTATTCCATTAGTCCTCAATTAAAGCTTCATTGCGCGAACGCTGAATCCAAATAATAATACCAACAACCACAAGTGCCATAGGAGGCAAAATCATGAGATTGTTGTTCTCGTAAAATCCACTAGAAGCAATAAACCATTCTGATGGAAGGAATTTCACTTGTCCCATTCCAGGTAGAGAAATAGCACCTGATCCGAAGACCTCTCTTACCACAGAAACTGCAAGTAAGATCCATGCATATCCCATTGCATTACCAATTGCATCAAGTACAGATGGTCCAGGCTTGTTTGCTAGAGCAAATGCCTCAAGACGTCCCATGATGATACAATTTGTAATAATAAGTCCAACGAATACTGACAGCTTTTCGCTTACATCAGGTTGGTATGCTTTAAGTACCTCATCTACAATAATTACTAGAGATGCAATGACTACTAGTTGAACGATAATTCTAATTCTGTCTGGAATCAAGTTTCTCAAAAGAGATACAATGAGGTTACCGCCTATCATTACGAAAAGCACAGACAAACTCATAATTACAGCTTGCTGCAATTGAACTGTAA
Source organism: Methanobacteriota archaeon (assembly GCA_002723115.1). Classification (GTDB taxonomy): domain Bacteria; phylum Bacteroidota; class Bacteroidia; order Flavobacteriales_D; family Sanyastnellaceae; genus UBA974. The sequence goes on from PBNL01000044.1 coordinate 14,513, forward strand.
TTGCAAGAGCTGAACAAATACCAAGTACTTGAATAGTAATTGGGTTAGAATCCCCTAGAGGATCCTTTAGGAGTTTTCTATTCTTCTTACTGAAGAGAGATTCCTTTTTAACTGGTTTGTTTTCAGAACTCATTTTTCCTCGCTTTCAAAGAATTTGTTGTAGATATCAAGTGTACGGTTCATCATCTCCTCTACACCTTTTGATGTAATTGTACCTCCTGTTATTCCGTCTACACTGTGTTCGTCAGTAGTAGATCCACCCTTAAGTACTGAGAAGTATGGAGCAGCCTCAGCAAGAGTCTTTCCAGTGAATTTAACTGAGAAGAAATCCTCTTTGATTTCAGCTCCCAGACCAGGTGTTTCAGTCTTGTGATCAAACTTAACTCCGTAGATTGTTTTCTTATCACTGTTTAATGCGACATACCCCCAGATTGGTCCCCAAAGACCAGATCCAACAACTGGAATTACGAATAATGTATCACCTTCCTTTTCACATACGTAAAGAGGGAATTTAACGTCTTTGGCATTTGACCATGACATATCTCCTTTAGCAGGCTTATGTGATCTGTAATCCTTTTTCACATCGATATTAAAAGGATCTTTTAAATCAGAAGCAACTACTTCACCAGTTTTAGAGCTAAACAACTCACCGTTATAATTGAGGGAAATTCTTTCTGTTACATACTTCTGGAAATCAGCGTTAGCATCAGACCTTGAAGATTTTACTTGAATAGCACCTAGAATGTCTACCATCTGCTTATCAGCTGCATTAGCCTTTTGTAATGGCTTAAGTGATAGAGAAGTGTAGGCAAGAGATACGCCAACAATCACCACCATGATGATGGAGAAAGTAAACGTGTAACCTGTACTGTTTTTATTTACTGCCATATCATGTAGTCTGTAGACGCTTGAGTCGTCTGTTGATGTTTGCTTGAATTACGTAATGGTCAATTAGAGGAGCCATAACATTCATAAATAAAATTGCCATCATTACTCCTTCAGGATATGCCGGGTTAAACACCCTTATCATGATTGAGAAGAATCCTGCAAAGAATCCGTAGATGTATTTACCTGTGTTAGTAGATGCTGCAGTTACAGGATCTGTAGCCATGAACACCATACCAAACATGAATCCACCCATTACAATTTGGTGTGCTGGATCAATCGTCATGTATGCATTCATTCCCATAAGATTAAATAATGCACCCATGACTAATCCACCAGCAAGGAATGACGCCATTATTCTCCAACTAGCAATCCCTGAAACAATTAAAACTAATGCACCAATTGCAATTGCAATTACAGAAGTTTCTCCAATCGATCCAGGAATGTTTCCTATAATACAGTTGTGTAATGAGAACATCCCTCCTTCAGCAAATAGTGACATTATTCCTGTCACTTCAACTGAATCCATTGCTTTACCAACAGTGCCTGCTAAATGCCCCAGTGCTGTAGCACCTGTATGTCCATCAACGAGAGCACCTGCATCCTTTGCTGCTCCTACGTTGTGGATCCAAATTTCTCCTGACATCTGCTTGGGGTAAGCAAAGAATAGAAAAGCTCTTGATGTCAGTGCAACATTTACAATGTTCATCCCTGTACCACCAAACACCTCCTTACCAATAATAACCGCAAAAGAAACTGAAATTGCAACCATCCAAAGCGGTACATCTACAGGCATAATAAGTGGAATAAGCATTCCTGAAACAAGGAAACCCTCATTTATTGAGTGGTTACGCATTCCAGCAAACAAGAACTCAATTCCTAGTCCAACACCATAGCTGACAACAATCAATGGAAGGACCTTGTGAAGACCTATAAAGACCTTGTCTATCAATTCTGCGTCTTGACCAATGCTAGCGTAATACTGATCTCCAATGTTCCAAGTTCCAAAAAGAAGTGCTGGAAGAAGAGCGACAATTACAGTGAACATTGTTCTCTTTAGGTCGATTCCATCTCTGATATGAGATCCGTTATGCGTAACGTGACCAGGAGTGAACGCAAAAGTTTCTAGAGAATCAAATACTACCCAAAACTTAGATAGCTTACCACCCTCTTCAAAGTGTGGCTTAACGGATTCGATAATGTTTTTTACAAATTTCATAGCTATCCGATTATCCAAGTTCGTTTCTTAATGTATCCAAGCCCTCACGAACAATCTGTTGCACAGGAACTTTTGAAGTGCATACATATTCACATAAAGCGAAATCCTCTGGACTCACCTCGTAAATACCAAGTTTCTCCATCGCATCTATATCGTTAACTAGTATAGATTTTAGAAGATGCACTGGATATATGTCAAAAGGAAAAACCTTTTCATATTCACCTGTTACTACAAATGCTCTTTCTTCGCCACCAAGGTTAGTGTCAAGAGTGTATTCTTTAGATTTTGGACGTAGCCAAGATAAATATGACTTAGACATTGAGAATCTGTCTAATCCTAGGCTTAACCATCCATTAGATAACAAGAATCTAGATTCATTTCCTTCTGGGATTAAAGCCAAACCAATATGGTAAGCACCAAGGTGACCATCCTTTTCAACTTTTTCTCCCGTCAGTACAGACCCAGAAATAATTCTAACTGAATCTCCATTTGAAGCCTCTTCAGGAATTTCTGTTAATGACTGTACTTCTGCCCCAACTAAAGCACTAACGTGTTGAGGGTTAGCACATTCAGAACCACCACAGGCAACAACCTTAGTTGGCATGTATTTCCCTGAAGAAAGTAATGAACCAATATTTGCCACATCCTGGTAGCCAATAGTCCAAACCACCTCTCCCTTATTCACAGGCATCGTGTTGTGAATCTGAACTCCAACATTACCTGCTGGGTGAGGTCCAGAAAATTCAGTCTTAGTGCATCCAGTAACAGATCCAAATACATTACATCCCGGCTTAACGCCTAAATGAACACCTCCTTCACCTGCAATCTTAGCGAGTGCGTTAATTCCATTTTGGAAATCCTCTACTCTACCTTCTAATGAAGAACAAGAGCTTCCAGCCAGAGGTGACGAATCAAAACCACTGATGTGTATCGAACGTGGCGAATCACTTGGATCAGCTACTACATCAAATGGAATTTGACGGAAGAATGGGAACATCCCTCCTTCTAAAATCCTATTAAGTATCTCTTCAGATGAAGATTTACTTATGTCTAATGCACCGTGATCAATGTAAGTGTCAGATGCGTCAGCTTCAACAATTACAGCTAGAATTCTTCTCTTAGCACCTCTTACGATAGCGCTTACTTTTCCAGACACAGGACTTGCGTATTGAACGCTTTCCTTCTTTTTGTCGTAGAAAAGAGATGACCCAGCCTGTACTGTTTCTCCTTCTTTTACTTTGAGTTTAGGTGTAAGCCCCACAAAATCAGGTGGCTTTACTGCGTAGGTTTTTGACCTCTTAGCTACAGATACTGTCTCTGCAGGAGTGCCTACTAATTTGATATCGACCCCTTTTCGGATCTTAATATTTTGGGTCATTCTTCTTGTAGAATAGAATCAATTCGGAGGGCAAATATAACCCTCGAAAGACGGTTCACATAGCACATTGTAAAAACATAAACGTGAGTTACGAACTTTGGGGCATGAGTTATTGCAAAAATTACTTGGTAGCGGTGGTGATTGTTTGGTTTTTATCTAGCCCAAACCTAGCAGCTCAAGCACCCTTAAACGAAGTCATCTACCCTACTCTAGCATCAGTAAATCTGCACCCTACAGGGATTCCAACTGCAACTCCATTCATTCCATTAAACGGAGGTCAAATCACTTTCAGATTCGACGATTTAGAAGCAGATTACAAAAACTACAACTTGAGAGTCATTCACTGCTCTCACGATTGGTGGCCAAGCGAATTGCATCCGAGCGAATATTTAGATGGGTTTTATGAGATTTCGATAACTGATATTGAAGATAGTTTTGGGACGAAGGTGAATTACACTCATTATGTGGTTGAATTGCCGAGTGTGGATATGGTTTGGACTAGAAGCGGTAACTACTGTATTGAGGTTTTCGATCCAACATACCCAGAGGAAGTTATGATTAGGAAGAGATTTGTTGTTTATGAGGATCTATGCAAAATAGAAGGCAGAATTTCTGAACCTATTGAAGTATCTCAAAAGCGCAGCCATCAAGAGGTGTTGTTTTCAGTCTTCGAAGAAAACTACAGCCTTATAGACCCCTATTCAAATTTACATGTGTCAGTATTGCAAAACGGCAGATGGGATAATGCCTTAAGCAACATACCGCCTAGGTTTATCAAGGGTAAGGAGCTGGATTACTCAAATGTTGGATATGTATTTCCAGGGGGGAATTCCTACAGATTTGCTGATTTAAAAAGCCTCTCCTTTACTGCTAGAGGAATTGCAGGGATCAAGCAAGGTGAAATGACCTTTCACCACTTATTGAATCCTTCAGAACGCAGAACTTACAAATACCACAACACTAGACCAGATATAAACGGGCGATTTGTAATCTCAAATGATAGGTTTGAAGCACACACTGGTAGTGATTACACTCGAGCACATTTCAGCCTACCTATGCCTTACAGAATTCACGGAAGGTCTGTATACATCTTTGGCGACATAAGCAATGGGATGTATTTGGATTCTCACAAGTTGACTTGGGATGACGAGACTTCTTCTTACAAGGGAAGTTTATTGCTTAAGCAAGGGTATTACGATTTTCTATACTTGGTTAAGGATGATGGTGCTCCGTTTGGAGAACCTGGATTTACTGCAGATTTAGAAGGGGATCATTTTGCAACTGACAACCTTTATTCAATTTTAGTTTACTACTCAGATTATGAGGGATATGACAGAGTAATTGGAATACAACAGTGGAACAACGGACAATAATGAAGAAATTAAATGTATTAATAACTGGGGCTTCTAGTGGAATTGGGCTTAGCACTGCTGCTGCTTTGTGCGCTCGTGGCCACAATGTGTTAGGCTTTGCTAGAAGGTCTGATAAACTTGATGATTTAGCACAAACCTGCTCCGACTCACCCGGCAATTTTCTACCATTTAAAGGAGATATCAAAGTTGACGTTGATGTTGAAAATGCCATAGATAAAATGGTGAGCGAATTTGGAGGAATTGACTGCATTATCCCAAACGCTGGTTTAGGCCATTTCAACCCTTTAAATGAAGGGACTATGGAGGAGTGGAGATCAATGGTAGATGTAAATATCACAGGAGTATTGAAAACAATACACGCCACTCTCCCTCATTTATTAAAATCAAAAGGCCATGTAATAAATATTGGATCACTTGCATCACGTCAAGTATTCCAAAACAGCGGTGTATACTGCGCTACAAAGCACTTTGTTCTTGCAATGAGCGAATCAATACGAATAGAGTATTCAGGGCAATTAGCTGTAACCACAATTAATCCTGGTGCAGTAAATACTGAGTTTATTAACCACACTTCAAACGATAGTCTTAGATCTGAATACAAGCCCAAATTTGATTCAGGCATGAGCCCTGACTTTATTGCAAATGCAATTGTTGAAGCTGCCGAAGCAGGTGGCAAGGGTATTTACAGCGAAATAACTTTAAGACCTGACCGCCGTTAACCAAGCTTAAGGGCATATTTTTGCGCCCTATTTCCAAGTAGATGTCGAAGATTAAAGAAGAAATTGCAAAGAGGCGCACATTCGCCATCATCTCCCACCCTGACGCAGGTAAAACTACACTTACTGAAAAGTTTCTACTTTTTGGTGGGGCAATTCAGACTGCTGGAGCAGTTAAAAACAATAAGATAACGAAGACAGCAGCGTCTGACTTTATGGAAATTGAGCGTCAACGTGGTATCTCAGTAGCAACATCTGTAATGGCTTTCCATTACAAGGATATGCTTATAAATCTACTGGACACACCAGGTCACAAAGATTTCGCAGAAGACACATACAGAACGCTTACTGCCGTTGATAGCGTAATTCTTGTAATTGATTGCGTTAAAGGTGTCGAAGCCCAAACCGAAAGGCTAATGGAGGTTTGCAGAATGCGAAAGACTCCAGTTATTGTATTTATAAACAAGCTAGACTTAGAAGGACAAGATCCATTTGACCTACTTGACGAATTAGAAGAAAAGTTAGACATAAGGGTAAGACCTTTGAGCTGGCCAATTAGCGGTGGATCAACATTCCAAGGTGTTTATAATCTCTACGATCACAACGTAAGACTATTCCAAAGCAATAAAACCAAAATTACAGAGGATGTCGTAGACATTAAAAACCTGGAAGATCCACTTTTAGACGAACTCGTTGGTGAACACGCAGACCAGTTAAGAGAAGACGTAGAGCTCATTGATGGAGTGTATGACGAGTGGGATCCGGCACCGTATTTAGATTCTGAAATTGCCCCCGTATTTTTTGGCAGTGCTGTGAACAATTTTGGCATACAAGAGATGCTAGATACGTTTGTGAAGATAGCACCAGATCCCAAACCATCTGAAGCTAGCACAAGAATGGTAGACCCTGAAGAAGAGTCATTTACAGGCTTTGTATTCAAGATACACGCTAACATAGATCCACGCCACAGAGACCGTATTGCATTCCTGAGAGTATGCTCTGGTAAATTTGAAAAAAAGACATTCTACAAGCATACTAGACTGGACAAGAAATTTAAGTTTTCAAACCCTGTAACATTCCTTGCTCAAGACAAAAGTGTGGTTGAAGAAGCTTGGCCTGGAGATGTGATAGGATTGTACGATACTGGCAATTTCAAAATTGGAGACACATTGACTGAGGGAGAGAATCTTCAGTTTAGAGGAATCCCTAGCTTCAGCCCTGAAATTTTCAAAGAACTAGTAAACAAAGACCCGATGAAAAGCAAACAGCTTGAAAAGGGTATAAAACAACTTACTGATGAGGGTGTTGCTCAGTTATTCATTAGAGAAGCAGGCAATAGAAAAATAGTTGGAACCGTTGGTGAACTACAATTTGAAGTAATACAATACAGATTGGAACACGAATACGGAGCAAAATGTGCTTTTGAAGCCAAACCCTACCACAAGGCTTGCTGGATTGTTTCTGATAATGAAGCAAAACTCAGTGAGTTCAGAAAAATCAAGGCAAACGACATTGTTAGAGATAAAGACGGAAACGAAGTATACCTAGCTCCTTCCCCATTCCTTTTGAAAATGGAAATGGACAATTTTCCTGAAATCACTTTTCACACTACCAGTGAGTTTAAGACTGCACAGAGTTAATTTGGCATAATGGTAAATCGCCTTCTCACATATTTTCTTGCGATCATCGCCCTAGCATCTTTCAATATACCAAACCATTTGGCAACTAATCATTTGGAATTTGCATCAACAAACGACTCAATTCAAGAAGTTGTAGTACAAGTGAGTGGACTAGTCGTTACAGGAGATTCTCTCACACCTCTTCCATATGCAACGGTATATAGAGCAAGGGATTCGAGAGGGACGATGACTGATGCAAATGGCTTTTTCAGCCTACCAGCGTTAGAAGGAGATACATTGCAATTTTCAAGCACTGGATTTATTCAGCGATTTGCTGTTATAGAAGAAGGTGGTGAAAACAACCGTATTAGCATTGTCCAACCAATGTCAAGAGATACTGTTATGATTAGTGACGCTGTCATTTACCCTTGGCCTTCGCGTGAGAGGTTTAAGCAAGAATTTCTAGCGCTAGGGCTTCAAGATGGAAACATGACCATTAGCGATCAAGCTATAGACCCTTTCGATGTTTACGATAGACTTATTGATGTAGGGTTGGACGGACAAGCAGCTAGTACTGAAGTAATGAGGCAGATGTCTATGGAAATGCACTACGGTGGTTATCCTACTACTAACATTTTAAACCCAGTTGCTTGGGCTAGGTTTATTCAAGCTCTTAAAAACGGTGACTTGAAAAGACAGTGATTGCTGTAAACACACATATAAAATTTGTCGGAACAGCCCTTCTTTGGGGCTTTTTCTCGTTTTTATCACCTTGTTTTTTAATTGCTCAATCTGACACTAGTTTCAATGTGTTTGGAATTGTAAAAGGTGATGATGGTGTAGTACTGCCAGGAGCTTCAGTGTATGCTATGGAGAATCCTAGGTTTGGCACATCTACAAATTCAAAAGGAGAATATTCACTTACACTTCCACATTCTGGTCCTTGGACATTAAAATGTTCTATGGTTGGTTTCACAACCAAGAAAACACCAATTGAATTTGTAACTGAAAGTCAACAGTTACATGTGACGATTTCCCTTTTAAGTACTGTGAAAATTGGAGAGGCTGAGGTTTTAAGCCATGGTGAAAAAAACACAACAATTAAGAGAATAGACCCCAAGGTTGCAAATAAAATTCCAACTCCTAGAGGAACGATTGAGGACGTCCTTCTCCAAGCCCCTGTTAACTTTACTAGCGAATTAAGTAGTTCATATAATGTTAGAGGAGGAAGCTTTGACGAAAACCTCGTTTATGTAAATGATATTGAGGTTTACAGACCCTTTTTAACTAGATCAGGACAACAAGAGGGACTTTCTTTTCCTAACCCTGACATGGTTGACAGAATCAACTTTAGTGCAGGAGGATTTGAGAGTAAATACGGAGATAAAATGAGTTCTGTTTTGGATATACATTACAGAAAGCCTCAAAAGAATGCAACATCTGTTATCGCTAGTTTAATGGGAGCTCAAGTCCAGCACGATGGATTAAATAAAAAGGGAAACATCAAGATTAATTCGGGTTTTAGATACAGGAATAATTCATATATTCTAGGAACTCTTGATGAAACTGGAGAGTACTCCCCTACTTATTTAGACGCTCAATCCTACGTCACATGGGATCCCGACGGATACGGACCCTGGGAAGTACAATTTCTAGGTGTTTTTGGTGAAAACGAATATCAATTTATCCCTCAAGACAGACAGACTGATGTGGGGACAATTAACAACGCCATAAGGCTCAACATTTTCTATGACGGGAAGGAGCAGACTTCATACCAAACAGGTTTTGGCGCAATTGCTCTAGAAAGAGCTACTGAAAACAGTAGAATTAGATGGATAAATTCAGCATACCTAACTGTTGAAAGAGAGACTTTTGACATTATCGGAGCATATAGGTTAGACGAATTAGAATTAGATCCCGGGTCAGATGACTTTGGAGAAAGTGCTGGAAATCTAGGTGTAGGAGCATTTTTTGAACATGCTAGAAATCAACTAGAGGCCACTGTTCTATCTACTGCTTTAAAAGGATCGTACAATTTTGAAAATCAGGGGCATTTCTTAGAGTACGGAGTGAAATTCCAATCTGAATACATAAATGACAATTTAGAGGAATGGGCTTTCATAGATTCTGCTGGGTTTCTAACTCCTCATCCTCAAGATAGTATCGGAATTGCTGGAAATGTTCAGCCAATTATTATTGAGGATCTTTTGATGACTCAAAATTCTGTGCGTTCGAACAGAATGACGGGATATTTACAGGACACTTGGACTATTAAGACAGGTCATGGTGAGATAAATACTCATGTTGGGATGAGAGGACATCTTTGGTCATTGAAGGCTAACGACCACGATATTAGACAGCATATTGTAGGTGGGCCTAGAGCTCATCTGAGTTATATCTCCGACAATAAACCCAAAACAATCTGGAACCTTAGCAGCGGCTATTACTGGCAACCACCCTTTTACAGAGAAATGCGAAATCATTTGGGTGAGGTAAATCCAGATATTTTACCTCAAAGAGCCATTCATTTTGTTGGTGGAGTAAATCACGAATTTGAAATGTTTACTAGACCATTCAAATTTGTTGGAGAGGCATATTACAAGGATTTGGATCAACTTATTCCTTACGAAGTGGAGAATGTAAGGCAGAGATATTTTGGGCTAAATAATTCTAGCGGATATGCAACTGGAATTGATCTAATGCTAAATGGTGAATTTATCGAGGGAATACAGAGTTGGATGAGAGTAAGTGCATTAACTGCAAGAGAAGATCTAATTGACGATATGTATGTCAATTATTACAACTCTGACTCTACTTTAATTATCCCTGGCTATACATGGAATGACAACCCAGCATATGCAGACACTATTTTCCCTGGGTTTATTCCTAGACCAAGTGACCAACGCTTGAGTGTCAGCCTTCTATTTCAAGACGAAATGCCTAGCAATCCTGATTACAAGGTGTTGCTCAGCTTGTTCTTTGGCACTGGATTACCATACGGCCCTCCTACTTTAAACAGATATGAGGATGTGTTAAGAACAGCAGCGTACCGCAGGGTTGATATTGGGTTCTCAAAGGATTTCAATAAGGGATATTTTGCACTTGAGGTTTTCAATATTTTGGGCATAAACAACACGATCAGCCATACTTGGCTAGAGGATGTCAATGGAAGAATGTATGCCATACCTAATTTCCTAACTGGAAGAAGGTTGAATTTAAAACTTCATCTAAACTTCTAGATTGAGTAACTTCGGGGCCGTGAAAATACTATTCACATTAATAACATACTTGATATGCATTCAGTGCAATAGTCTCTTTGCTCAGTTTAATCTGCAGGGGGATGGCTATTCTACTGGAAATAATTGCTATGTACTTACTGAAGAAGTTGGATTTCAGGTGAGTACTATTTGGCATGAGGATTACTTGGATATAAACATTCCTTTTGAGCTGCAGTTTACTATGAATTTTGGAGATCAGACTGAGGGTGCTGATGGAATGATGTTCGTACTTCAACTTGAAGGCCCAGAGGCTACAGGAAATGTAGGACAAGGAATGGGATATGGAAGCATGAACACATGTTTGGGTATTGAATTTGATACTTTTAAAAATGACGACTTATTCGATCCTTGGCCTGATCATATTGCGATTCATAGAGATGGGAATACTAATCATCAAAACCCAAACAATCTCGCAGGCCCCATTCAAGCTCATGTAGAGGATTTAAATATTGAAGACGGCCTAGACCACGCAATTAGAATTACTTGGGATCCAACAACACATTTAATAGAAGTTTACTTTGATTGTGAATTCCGACTATCAACTACAATTGATCTTGTTGAAGAAATATTTGGCGGGGAGCATTTAGTTTGGTGGGGATTTACAGCTTCTACTGGTGGGGCAAATAATTTACAATCGGTTTGTCTATACGAAAACGTTCAACCATCTGATGACATAGGCATATGTCCTGGTTTCTCTACACAGTTAATTGCTGGTGGAGACATTTATTCAGAATACTCATGGTCACCTATTGATTATCTGGACGACCCTACTGTATACAACCCTATAGCTACTCCCCCTTCATCTCAGGTATATTCAGTAACATACACTGATTTCTGTGGTAACATTCAGACAAATACAATTGAGGTAACAGTTGAAGCTGTAGAAGTAGAGATTATTGCTGACGAAGAAGTAATTAATTGTGAGAATGACATAGTAAACATGTCTGCATACACAAACTATCCAAACGCTACAATTACTTGGGAGGTTTTGGAAGGACAAGAATTAATAAACCAAGAACTTTACTCTGCTTCATCTACTGGTGCAGGTATTTATTCAGTTGAAGTCGTCTCACTTGATGGAAATTGCTCTGACGAAGATACTTTTGAGGTTATCGTCGACACGACTTCCTATTCAGCAAATGCAGGAGAGTCTTTCGAGCTAAACTGCTTAACCACATCTTATGTATTGCAGGGCAGTTCTGACGGTGATGATGCGACATTTGTTTGGTCTACAACAGACGGACAATTTTTTGGTAGCACTTTCACTCCAAATCCTACAGTTCTGTCTGATGGAACCTACACGCTAGAAGTAACTAACCCCAACAACGAATGCACTTCGACTAGTTCTGTTGTAATAACAGAGGATGTTGCAGTTCCAGAAGTAGATTTGGGATATCCTAGCTCTGACATATCATGTGATAGTCCTATGATTCAAATTATAGGCACAACAATAAACCCTCCTGGGTACACTAACATTATTGAATGGGATGCAAACGATGGATTTCTGATTAATCCCGAACAAATTGAACCATATACAGACACACCTGGCACCTATGGTTTAACTGTAACATTCCTTGAAAACGGCTGCACAACTTCTCTAGAGGATTCTATAGAAGTATTTGTGGATGAGTACGCGTTCATTTCTATTGAATCGCTAATAATGCCCAACGTCTTCACTCCCAACGGAGATTCTTACAACAATGTGTTACGACCTGTATTCTCAGATCCAGAATTAAGTCACATCAACCCTATTACAATTCTTGATGAACTCGACATTTGGGTTAGAGATAGATGGGGGCAGCTTGTGTACGAAAATCACGGAGATCCAAATGTGTGGGATGGCTATAATTTAAATGGAGTAAAGGTTAGCAGCGGAACGTATTTGGTTGAGGTAAAATACATGTCTGATTGTATTGAAGTCCAAACCGGAGAGTACATGGGAGTACTCGAGGTAATCGCAGACTAAAGCATTTCTAGCAGATCCTGCTCACTAATTATTTCTAAGCCTAACTTTTCAGCCTTTTCTTTTTTACTAGGCCCCATTTTATCACCTGCGACAATAAAAGATGTCTTTTTAGAAATCGACGAGCTAATCTTTCCACCATTTAGTTCGATTAATTTCTTGATCCCTGTTCTGTCGTGGATTTGAAAAACTCCACTAACTACGATTGACAACCCTGCTAGTTTATCAGTAGCTCCCTCCTCTTCTATTTTTTCAAACTGAAGCCCAAAGCTCTTAAGCCTTTCAACCATCAATCTATTATCTTCAATATTGAAGAATTCTATGATACTTAATGCAATTCTAGAGCCTATTTCATCAACCTCCTCTAATTCTTCTTGTGTTGCATGAATTAGTGCTTCAATATTCGAAAATGCCTTAGCAAGTTTTTTAGCAACAGTTTCTCCGACATATCTAATTCCAAGGGCAAATAACACTCTCTCAAAAGGAACCTTTTTAGAATCTACAATTCCTTGAAGAAGTTTAGAAACGCTCTTTTCCGCCATTCTTTCAAGTGGAAGCAATTGATCCTCTTGCAATTCATACAGTGAACTAGGATCAGATACTAAACCTGCTTCAACTAATTGAGTAACAGTTTCACTACCAAGCCCGTCAATATTCATGCTCTTACGGCCTATAAAATGTATGATTCGGCCTGCTATTTGAGGGGTACATCCATCGTAGTTAGGGCAATAGTGAGCAGCTTCACCCTCTTCTCTCACTAGTTTTGTAGAACATTCAGGACAAGAATCAGGAAACTGTATCTGACCAAACATATCAAGAGTTGCAGTCCTTTTATCCTTGTCTACATCTACGATTTTAGGAATGATCTCCCCTCCCTTTTCTACGTAGACCATGTCATCATTGTGAAGGTCGAGTTTTGCAATTTGATCAGCATTGTGAAGAGATGCTCTTCTAACCGTTGTACCACCTAGTTGAACTGGCTTTAAGTTGGCTACTGGTGTGATTGCACCTGTTCTACCCACTTGATAAGTAACGCTCTCAAGTTGTGTTAAAACTCGTTCCGTTTCAAACTTATACGATATTGCCCAGCGTGGGCTTTTAGACGTCAAACCAAGCCTTTCCTGTTGGTCATAGGCATCAACCTTAATTACTACACCATCTATTGCAAATGGAAGGTTATGACGTTCTTCACTCCAATATTCTATAAATTCCATAACTCCTTTAGCATTAGCAGAAGTAGAAATCATTTTGTTTTTTGTCAAGGGTATTTTAAATCCCCAATTCCCAGCTTTTTCAACTGCCTGGCTATGAGCAGAAACATCAGAAAAATTCATTACACTGTACATCATACAGTCCAGTTTTCTTGATGCAACCACTTTGCTGTCTTGCATTTTTAAAGAGCCAGAAGCAGTATTTCTAGGGTTTGCAAATAACGGTTCACCATTTAATTCTCGTTCCTTGTTGAGCCTATTAAAATCTTCAAAAGGGTAGAAAATTTCTCCTCTTATTTCTAGAGATTCAGGAGCTCCCGGTTTTAAAACAAGAGGAATCGTTCTAATTGTTTTCACATTGCTGGTCACATCTTCACCTACGACACCATCTCCTCTAGTAACTCCTTTGTGCAATCTTCCATTTATATAAATAAGGCTAATTGCAACACCATCGTATTTAAGCTCCATTACATATTGAACGTCTTCTCCTTCCAACCCCTTCTCAACCCTTTTCATCCATTCTTCTACCTCCTCAGAATTATAGGTGTTTGAGAGCGACAACATTGGATATTGATGCTGAATTTTTTCGAAACCCTCAACAGGATCCCCACCAGGTCTTTGTGTTGGAGATAGCTCGTCGTGAAATTGAGGATATTGGCCTTCTAACTCCTCGAGTTCCTTCATGAGCATATCAAATTCTCTATCACTAATAATGGGTTTAGAGACGTTGTAATACAGATGATTATGCTCGTGAAGCACACTGCGCAACTCAAGAATTTTAGATTCTATTCTATTTAAACCCTCTTCTTGTGACATTGACCTCAATTTACTTTACTTCTGGCAATTACATGTCTTTCATTGCCCTGTAAATCTGTAATTATTTCAGCTTTATTAAAGCAAGGTGATTTATCAATTAGTATTGCTACATCGCTAGCAAATGCTCTATTGCATTCGAGAGCAAGTAGTCCACCTGATTTTAATACACCATCACAACAAAGGTCTACTATCCTTTTATAAAACAACAATGGATCACAATTGACAAAAAGAGCAATATTGGGTTCAAAATCCTTCACTCGAGATTTCATTGACTCCCTTTCAGACTCTAGTATATACGGAGGGTTTGACACAACTACATCAAAGCTGGAGTTTGGTGTTTCAGAAAGTATATCTAGTTTAGAAAACTCAACTCCAAGACCTAGGTTTTGGCCATTTTGTTTTGCAATTTTCAGAGCGTCATCACTGACATCAATTCCTATTACATCTGACATTGGATTTGCATTTTTAAGTGCAAGTGCAATACACCCCGAACCTGTACCTACATCAAGAACTTCTCCTCTAAATTCATCATTTAATTCTGAGCATATTTTATGAACCAACTCTTCTGTTTCAGGTCGTGGAATTAATGCTCCTTCTGCTATATACATTTCTAGATCGCAAAACCAGGTCTTCCCCAAAACATACTGAATAGGTCTTCCAACTAAGATCTCTTCTGCTATTACGGCTAATTGATCTAATTCTGATTCTGGAAATCTATAGTCTGAAACTATCCTTTCACCCCTTGTTTGGCCACTAACATGGTCTAAACAAATCTTAGCTAAAGGGATATGCTCTGCTTCCTCTATGGTTTCAGAAATTCTTTGAATAAACCATTGTTTTACAGTCAATTCATCATTTCCGCTAGGCCATGGACCTTTTCCCCTTTGAATCAAAACAAACTAGCTTGACCATCATCAGACACTGGTGGTTCTGGCAGGTCTTCAGCTGGAGTAACTTCTTTTATTTCTGGTGATTTCTCTTGCCCGTTTTCTTCTATTGAATTTTCACCTGTAGACTCCTCAACGTCAACTTGATCATTTTGTAGTTCAGCTGCATCATCAATCAATCTAGCTTCAGAAATTTCCTTTGCAGTAGCTTCTTCTAATTCATTGTTAGGCGGACCAAGCAACACATCTGTCACAGGGTAAGTGCTCAACTTGTTCCCAATTGCTTTTACCCCTTTTACCGCAATGAATTTTTTTACATCCACTACATCATCTTCCCTATCTCTAGTTTGCTTGAAGCGTTTGTTATACTTAATAATTGCTTGAGGATGATAAAGTGAAGTGGCAAATGCTAATCTAGACGACTCATGTTCTGTAATGAAACTAACCGGTTTACTAGAAGCCTCAGGAAGGAATCTCTTAACATACCAATCCTCTTTTTCTCCGTCAAAATAAATTACAGACATAGGCCTTTCTTCATCCCACTTCTCAACACTTATCATTTTGTCGTCAAAATGAATATTGAAGTCAAATCCTAATAGAACATACACACCATCTGAGTGTATTGCCACAATCTTATCGTCTGGCTGGAAATCACCTAAGAATTCTCCTCTTCCATCACCATTTAATCTTCTTACCGTTTCATCATACCAAACCTTCCTTGCTCCAAGTGTAGACACCCCGCTTTCCTTTAACTCTATTCTCTTTACAGGAAATTTGGTTACTATGTTTCCTCCAGACGCTCTACCCTTGATTGCAATATCTGCAAAGCTCATATCAAGCTTTAACTTTTTAAGTCTAGGATTTTTTCTCAATAATACTGATACGACCTCTGCTTCACCATTTCTATTCGCAGAGAAGTAATGAATCTTTGATTTGGGCGTACCCTTAGTCACAAAATATTCTTTATCTCTGGTGATAGATTTTACATTAAATCTTTTAACCATACTTCTTCCAGAAGCACCGTCTAAGTATATGAGGTTATAAGTAGTTCTAGCATCTCCTCTCTTCCAAACCGCAGCGTGAATTATATCCTTTCCAAAGAAGGCTTTAGAACTCACTTTACTTACCTGCATAACCCCATCCCTCCTAAACACTATTATATCATCTATATCACTACAATCACAAACATATTCTCCTTCTCCTCTCTTCAATCCTGTTCCCACAAAACCCTCTTCAGCATTGACATAAAGTTTGGCATTTTTAACGGCCGCTTTAGATCTGTCAATTGTATCAAAAGTTCGAAGCTCAGTCTTTCTTTCGCGACCAGCACCAAACTTCTTTTTAAGCATCTTAAACCAATCAATCGCATATTCAGTGAGATTAGCTAAATGATGCTTAACCTGCTCCATATCACCCTCTAACCCATCAATCTTTTCATCAGCTTTGAACGAATCAAATTTAGAAATACGCTTAATCTTAATTTCAGTCAATCGAGCAACATCATCATCGGTGACCTCTCGTAATAGGTGTTTCGTGTGTGGTTTTAATCCCTTGTGAATAGTCTCAATTATCGATTCCCATGTTTCGCATTCCTCTATATCTCTATATATCCTATTCTCAATGAATATTTTTTCCAAAGAAGCAAAATGCCATGTTTCTTGAAGCTCTCCAAGCTCGATCTCTAATTCTCGACCAAGTAGGTATTTAGTTCTTTCTGCTGAAGTTCTTAGTATTTCTGAAACACCTAAAAACTGAGGCCTGTCATTCAGAATTACACAAGAGTTTGGAGAAATACTAACCTCGCAATCAGTAAATGCGTAGAGAGCATCTATCATTTTGTCTGGGCTAACATTATTTGCCAAATGAACAACAACCTCTACTTCACTTGCAGTGTTATCCTCAACCCTTTTGATCTTTATTTTGCTCTTATCGTTAGCCTTCAGAATACTATCGATAAGTGAGCTAGTAGTTACACCATATGGCACCTCCTTTACTACTAGAGTTTTATTATTCTCCTTTTCTATTCTTGCCCTTACTCTAATTTTCCCTCCTCTTAATCCATCGTTATACTGCTCAACATCAGCCATTCCACCTGTTGGAAAATCTGGTACTAGCTTAAAACGTTTTCCTTGAAGAGTAGAGATACTAGCATCTATAAGATCATGGAAATTGTGAGGCAGAATTTTACAGGCCAAACCAACAGCAATTCCCTCAACACCTTGAGCTAACAAAAGTGGGAACTTTACAGGCTCAGTTTCAGGCTCTTGATTTCTACCGTCGTATGATGCTAACCAAGTGGTAGTCTTTTTATTGAAAAGGACTGTATTTGCGAACTTACTTAGTCTTACCTCGATATATCGAGGGGCTGCCGCCCTATCTCCAGTTAGAATATTTCCCCAGTTTCCCTGGCAATCCAATAAGAGATCCTTTTGACCAATTTGGACCATTGCATCTCCAATACTAGCATCACCGTGTGGGTGAAACTTCATTGTATTACCAATCACGTTAGCCACCTTGTGGTAACGCCCATCGTCCATTTCATTTAATGAGTGAAGTATTCTCCTTTGAACTGGTTTAAGTCCATCGTATTGATGCGGAACAGCTCTTTCCAGAATTACGTATGAGGCATAGTCGAGGAAGTAATCATTGTACATTCCTCTAACTGCAACAACGTGATCAAGTTCGTCAATAGAACCGCCATCCTCCCCATGTGAGAATTCGTCGTCTCTTTCTAACTCTTCTTCGTTTTCGTTTTCAATCATTCCTCAATTCTTAAACTGCTTCACCAACTTCTTCCTTTTCAATTCTAAGGTTTTCAATGATAAACTTCTGTCTATCTGGAGTGTTCTTACCCATAAAGAATCCTAACATATCCTGAACATTCGCTTCTCTTCCAACAACTACAGGATCTATGCGCATCTCTTCTCCTATAAAGTGTGAAAACTCATCAGGGCTGATCTCACCTAATCCCTTGAAACGAGTGATCTCTGCTCTTGCACCAATTTTTTCCATTGCAGACTTCTTCTCATCTTCATCATAACAATAGATGGTTTCCTTCTTGTTACGTACTCTAAAGAGTGGCGTCTGTAAAACATACAAGTGTCCTTTTTTCACCAGATCTGGAAAAAACTGCAAGAAAAATGTAATCAGCAGAAGTCTAATATGCATACCGTCTACATCCGCATCAGTAGCAATTACAACCTTATTGTAGCGAAGGCCATCAAGTCCATCTTCAATATTTAGAGCAGCTTGTAAAAGGTTGAATTCTTCGTTTTGGTACACCACTTTCTTAGTCAATCCATGGCAGTTTAGCGGCTTACCTTTTAATGAAAATACTGCTTGAGAAACTACGTCTCTAGCTTTTGTTATAGAACCTGATGCTGAGTCCCCCTCCGTAATAAATAGGGTGGAATCTTCATTTCTATCCTTTTTAGAATTCAGGTGAACTCTACAATCTCGTAATTTCTTATTGTGAAGTGATGCTTTCTTAGCTCTAGCACGTGCTAGTTTTTTAATTCCTGCAAGATCCTTCCTCTCTCTTTCACTTTGAATAATTCTAGCCTGAAGAGCTTGAGCTGTCTCAGGGTTTCTATGTAAGAAATTATCTAATTCTCTCTTTAAGAAGTCGAACATAAAAGTTTTGAGAGTTGGTCCCTTAGGGCCTATGTCTGTTGAGCCGAGTTTGGTCTTCGTTTGAGATTCAAATACTGGCTCTTCAACTTTTATTGCAACAGCACATACAATGCCTGACCTAACATCCCCAGTATCGTAGTCCTTTCCAAAGAAATCTCTGACAACCCTGACATATGCCTCTCTAAATGCAGCCTGATGAGTACCTCCCTGAGGGGTGTACTGACCATTCACAAAACTTTGAATGTCTTCACCATATGCGTCAGAGTGAGTGATTGCGACCTCTATATCATCATTCTTAATGTGAATAATTGGGTAACGTGGGGTACCATCCATTGTGGTTTCAAGCAGATCCCTTAATCCGTTTTCACTCTTGAACTTCTCCCCATTTAAATAAATAGAAAGCCCTGTATTTAAGTAAACATAATTCCAGAGGAGCTTTTCAACGTGCTCCATTCTGTACTTATATCCCTTGAATATCTCCGGATCAGGCCTAAACGTTATTTTCGTTCCGTTGCGCTTGTTTGTTTCCGCTATTGGAGCGTCATCAGTAAGCTCGCCAAGTGAGAATTCAGCTCGTTTGGCTTCATTTTCTCTAAAACTTTCAACTGCAAACTCAGATGAAAGAGCATTAACTGCTTTAGTACCTACACCGTTAAGACCAACAGATTTTTTAAACGCCCTAGAATCATATTTACCCCCAGTATTGATTTTAGATACACAATCAACAACTTTCCCAAGAGGAATACCACGACCATAATCTCTAACCCTTACCTCACCATCTTTGATTTTCACCTCGATGGTTTTTCCATTCCCCATCATATGCTCATCGATACTATTGTCTACAACTTCTTTAAGCAAGACATAGATCCCATCATCTGCATCCTTACCATCCCCCAACTTACCGATATACATGCCTGGACGCATGCGAATATGCTCCTTCCACGATAGGGATTTAATGTTATCCTCAGTATAACTTACTTGTTCTGCCATGAGGAGGACAAGTTACTCAATCCAATGGGCTATATTCATCAGGATTTACTCGACTTTTTCCACATTTCATCAACTAATTAATTAGGCCAAACTATCCCTAACTTGCAAGGTCTAAATCGAACAATAAAAGACAACAATGTCATCACAAGTAAGAGAACTTCATCCAAACGATCTGTGGAACAGATTTGCAGACCTTAATAGCATTCCTAGACCTTCAAAACACGAAGAAAAAGTTTGCGAATGGATTGTTAATTGGGCGAAGGAAAAAGGGTTGGAAGTAGAACAGGATCAAGTAGAAAACATCATAATTAGAAAACCAGCTACTCCTGGCATGGAAGATAGACAAATCGTTGTCTTACAAAGTCATATTGACATGGTTTGTCAGAAGAATAATGACACTGAATTCGACTTTATGACAGAGGGTATAAAGATGTTTGTTGATGGTGATTGGGTAAGGGCTGATGGGACTACACTTGGTGCAGACAACGGAATTGGAGTTGCCTCAATTATGGCAATACTAGAAAGCACAAACATTCCTCACCCACAGTTAGAAGCCTTATTTACTATAGATGAAGAAACTGGCATGACGGGTGCTCTAGGCTTGCAAGGAGGCCTATTAGAAGCAGACATATTATTGAATTTAGATACTGAGGATGATGATGAAATTAGCATAGGCTGTGCAGGCGGTGTTGACCTGACTTCAACTGGCTCTTATGAAGAAGAGAACACTGTATCAGAAGGCAACTCAGCTTATAAAATTGTTGTGAAAGGTGGCAGCGGTGGTCATAGTGGAATGGACATTCACAAAGGGATAGCAAACGCAAACAAGCTATTAAATCGAGTACTTCTTGAAGCTATCGAATCTGTAGATCTTAGAGTAAGTTCTATCAACGGAGGTGGTCTTAGAAACGCAATACCCAGAGAGGCTGAAGCTGTAGTTGTTGTATCTGTTTCAGATGTTGAAGAATTAAATAACTCAGTAAATGCTACAAAGTCTGAATTAATTGCTGAATACAGAGTTACAGATCCTGAATTAAGAATCGACGTAATCGATGCTGAGTTCCCATCAAAAGCACTACCTGAAGATGTTCAAAACACACTACTATTGGCAATTCAAGCTTGTCCAGTAGGCATTCACAGAATGAGCCCTGATATTGAAGGTTTAGTCCAAACCTCTAACAATCTTGCTCGTGTAGAAGTTGGGAATGGATCGGTTAACATTCAGTGCCTTAACAGAAGTTCTGTTGATTCAGAAAAGTGGGATCATGCTAGATCTATTGAAGCTGCGTTTGCACTTGCAGGATTGAGTTCAGAACAAGGAGGTGCATATCCTGGTTGGACTCCAAACACATCTTCTGCTGCGGTAGAAATGCTTAGGACGCTTTACGTTGAAAAGTACAAAGAGGAGCCTAGGGTTTTGGCTTGTCACGCTGGTTTAGAATGTGGAATTTTAGGAACAAACTATCCAGACATGGATATGGCTTCATTTGGGCCAAATATTAGAGGTGCTCACAGTCCTGATGAATGTGTACAGATTAGTTCTGTTGCCAAGTTTTGGGATTTCCTATTAGAAGCACTTAAGAGAATACCTAAGCGTGCGTAAACAAATATTAGTAATAAACGACGATGGCATAACTGCTAAGGGAATAAGATCCCTAGTTGAAGCTATGCACGGACTTGGTGATATTCATGTAGTTGCACCCGATAGCCCACAATCTGGAATGGGACATGCTGTAACTATAGGAGATATCCTCAAAATCAAAAAGCACGATTTCCCCATCGAAGTTGCTAGTTCTCACAGCACATCAGGAACACCTGTAGATTGCGTGAAATTAGCTATTTACAAGATTCTTGACAAGAAACCAGATCTTCTAATAAGTGGCATAAATCACGGTAGTAATAGCTCAATTAATGTAATCTATTCTGGAACTATGTCCGCTGCTGTTGAAGGAGCCGTTGAAAGCATTCCATCAATAGGATTTTCACTCTTGGATCACGATTCTGACGCAGATTTTGAATTGTCTAAAAAAGTCGCACGCACCATTGCAGTAGAGGTTCTAGAAAAAGGCCTTCCAAAAGGAGTTTGCCTAAATGTAAACATCCCAAAAGTCAATGAAGCTGATTTTAAAGGGATCAAGGTTTGTAGACAAAGCGCAGGATATTGGAAAGACGATTTTGAAGAAAGAACAGCTCCTAATAAGGAAATATATTTTTGGCTTAAAGGAAAATTCACAAATCCTGATAAAGGAGAGGATACAGACGAACACGCTTTGTCTAATGGATACGCATCCGTTGTTCCTACTCAATTTGACCTTACTGCTCATCACTTTATATCTGACCTTAATACCTGGAAATTTAACAAATGAGAAACAGGTTAGATAAAAACTACTTCGGCTTTATTGCTGGGTTGCTAGGAATAATTTTGGGATTTTTCCTACTTGGGTTTGCTTGGTCAATTACTAATGATGATAGCATTAGTTATTTCATAAACAATATTGCTATTAAATCAATGTTGTATAGAGACAGCATTTTAACTGCGTGCACATTGCTTAACGTCGGCATTTTCTATTTAGCACTGAGAAAAGAGATGTGGGAATTCTGCAGAGGAATAATGCTTTTAATCTTGCTTTCTGTTCCAATGATAATTTGGTTTCAGATGCAAGCTGGAATCGCCTAAATGCAAAACAAAACTCAAAAATATTTCATTATAGCCGGTGAGGCATCTGGAGATATTTATGGCGCCCAAATTGCTAAAGAAATCAACTCTAAAACATCAGCTGAAATTAAAGGTTGGGGTGGTGATAAAATGAGTGCTGAAGGAGTAAATGTAAGTAAGCACTACAGGGATTTAGCTTTTATGGGATTTGTTGAGGTTTTACTCAATTTGAACACCATTCGTAAAAATCTAAACCAATGTTGGGAGGAGATCATTTCATTTAATCCAGATGCATTGATACTAGTTGATTTTCCAGGATTTAATATGAGGATAGCAAAGAAGGCAAAACTCTCTGGAATGAAGACATATCAGGTTATTTGCCCTCAGATTTGGGCTTGGAAAGCTTCTAGAATAATGCAACTGAAAAGAGATTACAATGCTGTTTTTCCCGCTCTTCCATTTGAAGACCAAATCCTGAAAAAAGGTGGAGTAAATTCTCAACCTTTAGGCCATCCTATCATTGACACTTTTGACGATTATAAAATTGAAAAAAAGAAAGGTCAAATAGCACTTCTCCCAGGTTCTAGAAAACAAGAGCTCAAGAAAATGCTCCCGGTTTTTATCGACGTGGCAAAAAACATGAAAGACTTTGAATTTGTAATAGCAGGAGCTCCTGGATTGAAAGTTGAATCCTATGGCAATCTTGATGGTATCAAGTTAATTTTTGGCAAGACGCGGGAACTGTTAGCTGAATCTGAAGTAGCAATTATAACTTCTGGAACAGCAACACTAGAGGCTGCTCTTTTAGGGACAAAACAAGTAATTGCCTATAAAACAAGTTCCATCAACTTCCTAATAGCTAAACTTCTTGTCAAAGTGAAACACATCGGTTTGCCTAATTTAATTCTAGGAAGGGAGATCATTCCAGAATTAATTCAAAGCGATTGTTCTGCTAATAAAATTGAAACTTCTTTAATTGAAATCTTAAACACTAATCAGCAGGAAACTGAATTAAAGGAGCTAAGAGTAAAATTGGGTGAAAGCGGAGCAAGTAATAGGATAGCTAATTACATTATTAAAGATTCTTCAAGCTCATAGAACTTGGGTAAGATACTGTTAATACATAAGTAACCACTTTTCTTTCTAGAGGCGCTAATTCAATATTGAATGCTATCTCATGATTTGCTGAATCCACTACACCACCGTCATTTGAAGTAGCAGTAATAGAAATGTCTGAATTTCTATTTTTCACCCTAGGTAGTTTATCAGCAAGATTTACCTTAATAGAATCGCTATGCGTGTTTTCAATGGCTAGTTTCCAGGTTTGGATTACCTCATTTTTACCACCAAATCGTTTTGACAAACTAGATTCAGCACTTAATTGACGAGAACACAATACATGCGGGTCATTTCCCAAATTCACATCAAGCGTATCGCCAACAACAGGGATATTTAACTGGTACCAACCTAAATATGAGTTAGATGAAACAACGTTTGCTTTTCCAGGCATGAGCTGTTTATCAGACCAATCGCTACATCTAACCATTGCGTAAGCTGACGTATTAATTGCTGGGGCAGCATAATATTCCACTTCACCTTCTAATAGGAAACTGCCTATTTCGAATTTTTGGGATTGTCTTGAGCTTTTAAGGTTAACTAAACCCTCTAGCTCAAATGAATACTTGGTGTCTCCCGCGTATGAGACAGAATTTTCAAATTCAATTTCTTCATCCTCTTCGACAGCTCCATACATAACTTCCGTTCTTACATAAGATGGCGCGTCTTGTTCAATAACCCAATCTTCAAATTGGTTTGGCATAAGACTTTCTGCTGGCCTTCCACTTAGCAATTCTACCTCAACACCTAACCAGTCAATTCCTGATTTCTGTTGAACTTGAGCCTGTCGCTTCACGAACACCTCCCCCTCTTCGTAGTATAGACTGTATTGTGGAGTCCAACCTGCTTTTGAAGTCATATATCTCACTGTTACGAATTCCGTCTTTGAGTTCATTGACACATTTGTAAGTACCAAATGAATTTCACCTTCCTTCCCTACTCCTTCATTAATCAATGAACTCTTCCTACTCTCTAATTCTGCAATCTTAGATGCTGCCGTTTCAATATCTAGTTCTACATCTAATATCTCTAAGCCCAAATCCTGATTTCTCTCCCTCAAAAAATCCGCCATTTCAATCAAATCATCTACTAATAGAACTTCTTGATCAGATCCAATTTTTCTATTTGCCTTTAGGAAAGCTCTTTCTTCATTTAATGTATGAAGTAGTGCTTCGTACATCTGTTTTTGAAATTTCAATAGTGAGATTGAATCAGATAAACTATTAATGTTGTGCTTGTTTGGGTTTTCGCTATCTATTCGCTTGTAGTTAAGTGACTCTAAAACAATTCCGTTAGGAAGGTCTACTTGAATTGAACTCCTATTTAAACTGGTTGCGATTCCTCCCACTGTGAGCTCTAATTTCTCCCCACTAAATTTTACTGAATCAGAATGCTCTACTAGTGCGCCGCTTTGGTATACATCTATAGTTGAAGCAGGCCAAACCACTTGAGTTTGGGCTATTGCAACGGTTGTAAAAAGAAATGAAAATACAGCTAGTGAAAATCTAATCATAAGAGAAATTTACTTTAAAAATTAAGGTTGACAGATAATTGTATCTACATCCTCAGAAATAGCAACCCACCACCCTAGAGCTGAATCTAAATGTGAAATAACATTAGTAGGAGGTGCAAATGGATTTGTTTGGGCTGAAAAAGCCATCTCGTAACTAAGTATAGATTCGTATGCCTTGTGATCAATAGTTTCAAGTTTAGTCAATACAGTATCACCAACTTTCCATAGTCCTGTCTCTAAAGGATCATGATAATCATTTTCCGTGGGAATTCTAATAGTCATATACTCTACATCATCACCATTAATCAGAATATCATCCCAAAGTGATCCAATGGGATAAACGTAAAACGGGTCTTTAACTTGGCCTGCAAGTTCATGCCAGTAAGGATATTGATTCATTCTTCTTGATGCCCACCTGTAACAATTACCAAGTGTGTCAGGATCGGTATATGCGATATTGATTACTCCTAATGAATCAGATAATGAACCCTCTGGAAAAAAGAAATGTTGATCATTAAAAGGAATAGGAGGATACATTGTTGTCGTCCCTGTAGTTGAGTAGTTTTCGTAGGTCACGTTGAGTTGGTACTCAGTGTTAATAGTGCCTATTAGATCGGTTTGGCCTACTACAGTGTATACTGGGAAAGGGTAAATTTCAAAATAATAAGGAGGCAATTTAAATTTTTCATACAAGTAAATTAATTGCTCAGGTTCTAGTGCATTCGTTAGAACTTCTACTAACTCTGTAGTATCTCCATTAATAACCACATTAACCTCAGCTCCAGATACATTGTAGAAATCAGAGTAAAAACTGAACTCTATAGGATCAAAATATCCTTGGGTAATTCCTAATAAAACAACTGGCTTTTTCCCTTCTTTGATTACTCCTTCAACAAACAGCATTGGATCAGCGTCTGGAATATCAACATCTACAACCTTTGAACAGTTTGAAATTACTAAAGCCATTCCCACTAAAACAGTGGTTAACAATAGCTTGGTTTTTTTGATATTAAATTGTTTCAACATGTTGCAAAAGTAGATGCATAATATCTGCATATGGAAGTCATGATTGCCTAAATTCGCAAAACGAACATTGCCATGCTGAACCGACGCCACATTCGCATCAAAATTCTTCATATCCTTTACGGATTTTACCAAGACGAAGAATCTGATTCTGTAAAAGCAAAAAAAGCTCTAGACCACAGTATCCTAAAGATGCATGAGCTATACCTTCTGTTGTTAAATATGATTGCTGGTCTACAAGGTATTGCAATTGACAGAATAGAAACAGCTAGAAAAAAGCAAATGCCAACTGAAGAGGATTTACATCCAAACACCAAGTTTGTGAGAAATGCTCCACTTAGAATTCTTGTAAATAGTAAAAACTTACAAAAGGCATCAGAAGAACTAGGAGTAGGCTGGAGTAATAATCAAGAGTTATTGAGAAATATGCTTAGAGACCTCATCGAAGATGAAGAGTACTCTGGATACATGAGTTCTGATGAAAGAGGGTTTAAACACGACAAGGATTCACTTATCAGGATGTTTAAAAAGAATCTAATTAATCAAGAACCATTTCAGTATATGCTAGAAGAAGAAAGCATTTTCTGGATGGATGATTTAGATCTTGCGAGCTCTATGGTAATCAAAACCTTGAAGTCAATCAACGAGGAGTCTGACGAAGTAGAGCTATTAACTGTATGGAGGGAGGACGACGATGATAAAGATTTTATGGAGGGTTTGTTTGCACAATCTTTAGCTCAAGGGACAGATAATGAAGCACTTATTAAAGAGGGAGCCCAAAACTGGGAATTAGAACGCATTGCTCTTACTGATAAGATATTGATGAAAATGGCCTTAGCTGAAGCTAAGTTCTTCCCTACTATTCCCCTAAAAGTTACTCTCAACGAATACATTGAATTGTCAAAGTATTACAGCACTGACAAGAGCCATGGTTTTATCAATGGAATACTTGATCAACTTTTCATGAAGCTTGTTGAATCTGGGGATATCAAAAAGACCGGCAGAGGACTAGTTTAATATGAGAAACTGGGGTGCAATATTGATTTGGTTTGGCTTATTGTGCTTTTGCAATTGCACAAGTGACAATGAAAGATTAAGCACTGATCTTATCAATTTTCCTGAAACTGCCTCATCAATTAAGGGTAATGACGAATTCCCAAAAATAGAATTTGAAAATCCAGTATTAGACTTTGGTACAATTGCAGCTGGCAAAAGAATCTCGCATAGTTTCAAATTCACTAATACTGGCAATGCCCCATTGTTAATTTCAAATGTGCATCCTTCATGCGGATGTACAGTTGCAAGTGGTTGGACAAAAACCGCAATACAGCCTGGGGATGGTGGAGTAATCGACGTAATATTTGACAGCACCGACAGAACAGGAGTGCAAAGCAAAAGAATTGATATCTCTACTAATTCTAAACCAGCATTATCCCAACTATATTTAAAGGGAAATGTTATAGGACCTGACTTTACTACAGAAGATTTAAAATAACTTAGACAACTACATTATGCTAAACCTATTACTACAAGCAGAAGCTACAGAACCAGGATTTCCTTGGTTACTATTCGGAGGAATGTTCCTCATATTCTACTTCTTCATGATTAGACCTCAAATGAAAAGACAGAGAGAGTCTAAAGAATATAGAGATGCAGTTTCAAAAGGTGATAAAGTTGTTACTATTGGTGGTTTACATGGAAAGGTGATATCTGTAAGTGATCAAACAGTTGTTTTAGAATTAGAATCGGGAAAAGTTAGAGTTTCAAAAACTGCTTTAAGCCCTACAGGATCTCCAGATTCGGAAGAAGTGAAATAAAATGAAAAGTGAGAACATATCGTCAATGCCATTGGCATTAGCCCTAGCTCCAATAGTGTTATTGGTTGTATTGCTTGGAACTAATGTATACTTTTTTGCTGACGACAGTTCTTATGGATCAAACCAAATGGCTTTGCTTATAGCAGCATTCGTTGCTGGCTGCATAGGAATGTACAGGGGGATTCAATGGAAAGCAATTAAGGACGCAATTTCAAATAACATCTCACAAGCTACAGAAGCCATAATCATACTTCTACTTATTGGATCATTAGCAGGAACATGGTTGATGGCTGGAATAATTCCAGCGTTTATTCATTACGGACTTCTACTATTAGAACCAAATATATTTCTATTTGCAGCATGTATCGTTTGTGCTGTTCTTTCTCTTGCTACAGGTTCTTCTTGGGGAACTGTAGGCACTGTAGGTGTAGCATTAATAGGCATAGGAACAGCATTAGGTATTAGTGAAGGCTGGGTAGCGGGAGCTATAATTAGTGGCGCTTATTTTGGAGATAAATTAAGCCCTCTTTCTGATACAACTAACCTTGCACCAGCGGTAGCTGGAACTGATTTATTTACTCATATAAAGTATATGACTATTACAACTGTTCCTAGCATTCTAATTGCTTTGGCAGTATTTTTAGTAGTAGGATTTACAGGTGGTGCAGCGTCTGAAAATGTGGAATTTGCTTCTGGTTTTGGTGAAGCTGTAAAATCTAAATTCAATATTCACCTGGGTTTATTTATTGCTCCTGTTGCAGTTTTAGTTCTTATTGCTCGAAAAGTTCCAGCAGCAGCATCACTTTTTATTGGAGTATTACTGGGGGCATTAACTACCATCTTATTCCAGCCAGAAGCTGTAAAAGAGATTGCTGGAGAAGAAATGAGTTATGCTCAAGCATCTTATTACTCAACAATGACATCAATGGCAGTTGATACTCATTTTGTTACTGGAAATGAGCTTGCAGACGATTTATTAAAAGCCAAAGGAATGGTGGGTATGATGAATACTATTTGGCTAATCATTTGTGCAATGATTTTTGGAGCAGTACTTCAGGCTGTAGGAATTTTAAAGAGGATTACAGATAGTTTAATTAGTGGCGTTAATTCAGTACTAGGATTGATAGGAAGTACTGTTGGAACATGTCTTGCTTTTAATGTTCTAGCTTCTGATCAATACATTGCCATTGTTGTGCCAGGCAAAATGTATGCCGATGCATACAAGGATCAAGGCTTGGCTCCTGAAAATTTGAGTAGAACTTTAGAAGATGCAGGAACTGTAACTTCAGTATTAATTCCATGGAACACATGTGGAGTGGCACAAAGCGGAATATTGGGTGTTGCTACTTTAGCATATGCACCATTCTGCATTTTCAACTGGGTTAGTCCCATTATGTCATTAGTTGTAGCGGGATTTGGATTTAGGCTCAAGAGAGTCGAGGAATAATGGACAATGGAAATGAGTACATCGAAATCAATGGAGCGAGAGAGCATAATCTCCAGAATATTGATGTAACTCTTCCTAGAAATAAACTAATTGTATTTACTGGAGTAAGTGGATCTGGTAAATCATCACTTGCTTTTGATACTATTTACGCAGAGGGTTCGCGTAGATACATGGAAACTCTCAATTCATATGCCAGACAATTTATTGGCGGATTAAAGCGTCCTGATGTTGAACACATAAGTGGACTAAGTCCTGTTATAAGTATAGAACAGAAAACCGTTACAAGGAGTCCTAGATCAACTGTTGGAACTGTAACAGAAGTTCATGATTTTCTAAGACTTTTATTCGCAAGAGCTGCAAATGCCTTTTCTCTGGAAACAGGCGAACCCATGGTGAAAAATTCTGATGAGGATATCACATCAAGTATAGAAAAGAGGTTTAATAAGACTAAACTATTAATACTCGCACCCATAGTACGTGGACGTAAAGGACACTACAGGGAACTCTTTGAAAACGCAAGAAAACAAGGATATGTCAGAGCTAGAGTTGATGGAGACATTGTTGAATTAGACTCAGGATTCAAAGTAGATAGGTATAAGATTCACGACATAGAGTTAGTTGTAGACAGAATAATTGTTGGCGGAGATAGCACAAGGCTTAAAAATTCAATTAGAACAGCACTGAAGCTCGGGAAGGGGTCAATGAGTGTAATTGAACATGGAGTGATAAATCCTAGACCTGTGCACTATTCACGAAACTTGATGTGTCCAACAACTGGAATTGCATACTCAGACCCAGAGCCAAATCTTTTTTCTTTCAATTCACCTTATGGTGCTTGCCCAACTTGTAACGGATTGGGAACAGTAGCAAAAGTTGATAGAGATTTAGTTTTTCCTGACCCTAAAAAAAGTGTTAGAAAAGGTGGTATTGCTCCATTAGGAGAATTAACTAGCAATAAAATATCGAACATCATAGAAGCGATTATTACTTCACATGGGATGAAAGCGACTACTCCAATTGGTGAGTTAAGTGAGGAATTAATTGGAATAATTCTGTATGGATCAAATGATAGCATTAAGCTGAGCAGCAAGTTTGGCAGGGATGAAACAGTTGAGTACGATGGTTTGGTTTCTATTGTAGAAAATGCAGCCGCTAAGGCCAAATCCATTCCACTCAAACGCTGGGCAAAACAGTTTATGCATAAGGTTGAATGTGCCAGTTGCTCAGGAACTCGGCTTAAACCTATTAGCCTTCAATTTAAAATTGCGGATAAAAACATTGCAGAATTAGGAGCTCTAGATTTCTTTAAATTATCTGAGTTTTTTGAAGGTATTGAAAATCACCTTAGCGATAAGCAAAACCAAATTGCACGCGAACCACTAAAAGAAATTCGAGAAAGAATTGGGTTTATGGTTGATGTTGGGCTAGGATATCTAAGTCTAGATAGACCTGCACGTTCATTATCTGGAGGTGAAGGTCAGCGCATAAGATTAGCAACACAAATAGGGTCAAAACTAACAGAAGTGCTTTACATCCTTGACGAACCTTCAATAGGCCTACATCAAAGAGACAATCAAAAGCTTATTTCAAGTTTAAAAGCACTAAGAGACGCAGGAAATTCAGTAATTGTCGTTGAACACGATGAGGACATGATGAAGAGTTCTGATTACCTAGTCGACATTGGTCCAGGAGCTGGAAAAAACGGTGGTCGAATCGTTGTAGCTGGTCCTCTAGAAAATCATTTGGGCTCAGATTCAACAACTGCAGAATACCTATTTGGCAAGAGGGAAATTGCTACTCCTAAGAAACGGAGAAAAGGCAACAAGAAAAAACTTACAATCAAAGGTGCTAAAGGTCACAATTTGAAGAATATAGACCTATGCATTCCCCTTGGCACATTCACTTGTATAGCTGGTGTAAGTGGTTCAGGAAAGAGCTCACTAATAAACCAAACCCTCTACCCTGCCCTTCAAAATCATTTACATGAACCTATTAGGAATCCTTTGGCTTACAAAAAGATTCAAGGATTGGACAATTTGGATAAGGTTATAGCTATAGACCAAACCCCTATAGGACGCACACCTCGCTCAAATCCAGCTACCTACACAGGCATGATGGATCATATTCGCAAACTATTCACTCTGCTACCTGAATCCAAAATCAGAGGATACAAACCAGGACGATTTTCATTTAATGTTGTAGGCGGAAGATGTGAGGATTGTAAAGGAGCAGGCCTACGAACAGTTGAAATGAATTACCTCCCAGATGTTCACGTACCATGTGAATCTTGCGGTGGAAAAAGGTTTAATCGAGAAACATTAGAGGTAAGATACAAGGGCAAAAGCATTAGCGACGTATTAGACATGACCATTTCAGAAGCATATGATTTCTTTGATGCGCATCCTAAGTTGAAGAAAATAATCAGCACTCTTAAAGATGTTGGCCTTGGCTACATCAGTCTTGGGCAACCATCTACAACACTAAGTGGTGGAGAAGCACAAAGAGTTAAACTAGCATCTGAGTTAAGCAGAGCAAACACGGGAAATACACTTTATATTCTTGATGAACCCACGACTGGACTTCACTTTCAGGACGTTGAAATGTTATTAGAAGTGTTGAATAGATTAGTAAACTTAGGTAATACAGTTGTTGTAATTGAACATCACCTTGATGTTATAAAAGTTGCTGATCACGTAGTTGACATGGGGCCTGAAGGAGGAATAGGTGGAGGCCAAATTGTAGCACAAGGCACTCCAGAACAAGTCGCAAAAGAAGTAGATAGCCCCACAGGTAAATTTCTTGCTCAGATATTAGCTTAGCTTATCAGGCTTCGTTAAGTTTGAGTAATGCCAAAACGTTACAAACAATTATCGTGGACAGAAATAATGTCCAAGGACAGCTGGTCCATCTTTAAAATAATGAGTGAATTTGTTGAAGGGTTTGAAGCTCTTCATAGAATTGGACCTTGTGTATCTATTTACGGATCGGCTAGAACAGGGCCAGAAACTCAAGTGTATAAAGACGCTCAACGTATAGCCACCCTCCTATCTGAAGCTGGCTATGGAGTCATTACTGGTGGAGGACCTGGAGTTATGGAAGCGGGTAATAGGGGTGCTCAAGAAGCAGGAGGAGCATCTGTAGGCTTAAACATTGAACTTCCTTTTGAACAGCACGACAACCCATATATAGACAGAGATAAGAGTATAGATTTTGACTACTTCTTTGTAAGAAAAGTGATGTTTGTAAAATACAGTCAGGGTTTCATTGTTATGCCTGGAGGATATGGCACTATGGATGAATTATTTGAAGCATTAACCCTGTTACAAACTGGCAAATTAAATTCTAGACCAATAGTATTATACGATTCTAAATTTTGGACTGGATTAGTTGATTGGTTTAAAGAAACAATGCTTGATAAGTATAAGACAATCTCTGATTCTGACCCAGATCTTTTCTCAATTGTTAACACCCCTGAAGAAGCTGTTAAAGTCATCACGGACTTCCACTCTAACGCTCCTTTAAAACCCAATTTCTAAAACATGAAGAATCTATTAGTTCCTATGCTATTTGTGTTTTCGCTTAATGTGTTGGCACAGGATCCTATTCCATATACTGCATCAACATTTACAGACACATATACTCCTCTTGTTGAGTGGTTTCCACTAAATGTAGATCCTATGTGGGATGTTCCTATTGTACCTCTAAATCTTCAATTTGAATTTCCTTGCTATGGAGATACAGCGGATTTAATAAGGTTGAGTGATTTAGGAGGGGCTATAGAAATTTTTATGGAGGATGGTAGTTTTCATTTGATCTCAGCGACAAATGCCGATTTCAATGATGTATTAAACGTACTACCAGCTGGCTCTGAAGGATCTACTCATAGGTACTTTACTGTTGGCACTTCTCCAAATTTGATCTATAAATTAGAATACAACAATGTGGGGTTTGATTGGGAAATGGGACAAACTGGTGGTGCTGCTTCTGTCGCTGATGTTCAAATATGGCTTTATGAAAATGGCGATATAGAAATCAGATATGGTCCTAGTACAGTTGTTGATTTAGCTGATGTTTGCTTTTGGGGAACATCTTCTGCTGGACTATCTAGTTATTGGAACTTTGAAGAATTTACAGCAAATTTCCTGTGGGCAAATGGAAGTTCTAGTTCACCCGATTTTGTAGAGTTTGAAAATGTCGAGTACGATTCACTTCAAATAAGTAATGTTTTTAATGGATTAGATCAGTGGCCTTCTGAGGGACAGGTATACCATTTTGGTTACGATTTAGCGCCAACAATCGACATCAGCGAACTGAATAAAAAGGATTTTGCTATCTACCCAAATCCTACAACTGAATACATAAACATTAGACTTAAAGACAGTGAAGAGAGAACATTTTACATGTTCAACATGCAAGGACAACTTGTAAAAAGCTTTAATTCTATCGGGTTTTCTAGAATTAGCATTCAAGAATTGAATCCAGGATCCTACAGTCTGACAACAAACAGAGGCGAAAGAGTTAACATCGTAATTACTGACTGAATTTCAGGTTGGCATTGGTAAAAATGTCATGCTGTCATATTTCCATCTAAACAAACGCAGTGGCATGAGAGTTGCTTCTCACTTGCCAAACATTCATTTTTAGATGGCAAAAAAGACTACTAAAGGGAATATCAATGTTACTACAGAGAATATCTTCCCAATTATCAAGAAATTTCTTTATTCTGATCACGAGATTTTCTTAAGAGAACTTGTATCTAATGCTGTAGATGCAACACAAAAGTGCAAAACACTTCTTAGCGCTGGAGATCTTAAAAAAGTTGTAGGTGACCCTGTTGTAGAAGTCAAAATTGACAAGGAGGCGAAAACCATTACCATAAGTGATAACGGTATTGGAATGACAGAAGAAGAGGTTGATAAGTACATAAATCAAATTGCTTTTTCAGGGGCTACTGAATTCTTAGACAAATACAAGGATGACGATGCGAAACAAGCAATAATTGGGCATTTTGGGTTAGGTTTTTACTCTTCATTTATGGTTAGTGACAGAGTTGACATTGTATCTCTTAGCCAAAAGCCCAAATCAAAAGCAGTAAAATGGAGCTGTGACGGTTCTCCTGAATACACATTAGAAGCTGCTGACAAGGATACCCCAGGAACTGACATAGTTCTTCATGTTGCAGGGGATAGCATAGAATTTCTTGAAGAGGCTAGGCTTGGTGGTATATTAAATAAGTACTGCAAATTCATGCCGGTAGAAATCGTATTTGGCACTCGTTCTGAAATGAAAGAGGATCCTAGTGGTGAAAAAGACGATGATGGGAACGTAAAGAAGATTAGTGTAGAAGTACCTAACATCATCAACAACACTACTCCTACTTGGATGCTAAAGCCAGCGGACCTAAAGGATGAAGATTATACAAAGTTCTACAGAGAGCTTTACCCAATGAATATGGATGATGCTTTGTTTAACATCCACTTAAATGTAGACTATCCGTTTAACCTAACTGGCATACTATACTTCCCTCCTCTTAAGAAGAGCATGGATCTTCAAAGGAACAGAATACACCTTTACTCAAATCAGGTGTTTATTACAGACAACGTTGAAAACATTGTTCCTGACTTCCTCACAATGCTTCATGGAGTTATAGATTCTCCAGACATTCCACTTAATGTAAGTAGGTCATACTTGCAAGAGGACGCAAATGTTAAGAAGATCTCTGGATACATCTCTAAAAAGGTTGCAGACAAACTCGCTTCAATGTTTAAAAAAGACAGAGCAGGTTTTGAAGCGCTTTGGGATGATTTAAAAGTGTTTGTAGACTACGGAATTCTAACTGACGAAAAGTTTGCAGAACGCTCTAAAAAATTCTACTTGTATAAGGATACAGAAGGAAAAGCTTTCACACATGATGAGCTAATTGATAATGTAAAAGGCGTCCAAACTGACAAGAATGACAAGATCATCCTTCCTTATACATCAGATGCAGTTGCTCAGCACTCATTTGTTACTGCAGCAACAGATAAGGGATACAAAGTTCTTGTATTAGAGGGGCCTCTAGCAGCACATATTGTAAGTAAGCTAGAACAGTCTCACGAAGGTGTTCTATTTAAAAGAGTTGATTCAGACATCATTGAGAAACTGATTGAGAAAGAGGATGCTGAGACTAGTCTTCTCGACGAGAAACAACAGGAAACTCTAACACAAATTCTTCAAGCCGCTTTCCCAAGTGATGGATACGAATTAAAATTCGCACCTATGTCACCAAGTTCTACGCCGATCACAATAACGATTAGTGAATGGATGAGAAGAATGAAAGAACAACAAGCTGTTGGTGGCGGTGGATTCCAAATGTTTGGCGATCTTCCTGAGAAATACGAAGTAACAATAAATTCAAACCATCCTCTAGCAACTAAGATTCTTGGAGAAAAGGACGATGATAAACGAAATGCTATTGCTAAAGAAGCAGCTGACTTAGCTAGACTGTCGCAAGGAATTTTAGAAGGTGAAGAACTTTCTGCATTTATTTCAAGAGGATTTAAGAACTTGCAATCATGAATAAAGGAACAATTACATTAATTGTAGTAGTCGGACTACTCGGATTAATAGCAATGAATGCTATGTCATCATTTAACGGAATGACAATGGCGTCAGAAAACGTTGATGGACAATGGGGAAATGTTGAAACTCAGTATCAAAGAAGATTTGATCTAATCCCAAATCTTGTTGCTACAGTTCAAGGCTATGCAGACGTTGAAAAGGAGACGTTGATTGCTGTAACAGAAGCCCGTGCTGCAGCTTTAGGCGCTATGAAGAAGGCTGGGGAGTCAGGTGACGTTTCTGAGTTTGATAAATCTACTGTTGTATTAGGTGGTGCAATGAGAGGGCTATTTGGATACACTGAGCAATACCCAGACTTAAAAAGCAACCAAGGATTTTTAGATCTTCAAGTACAACTTGAAGGAACTGAGAATAGAATTACTAAAGCTCGTACAGATTACAATGAAACAGTAAAATCTTACAATAAGAAAGTAAAGGTTTTTCCTGGAAAGTTTTGGGCAAGTTTATTTGGGTTTGAAGGCAAAAACTATTTTGAATCTACTGCTGAAGCTGCAACTGCACCTACAGTAAGTTTTGAATAATCATTGCACTCAATGTCAATAGACACCAAACTAGTAGAGAAAGCAATTACAGAAGCTGAATTACAGACTTCTGGTGAAATAAGAGTACATATAGAATCTCATTGTCCAAGTGATGTAATGGATAGAGCTTCTGTAGTATTTTCTGCTCTGAAAATGCATAAAACTCAAGCAAGGAATGGAGTTCTTATTTATTTATCTACGCAGGACAGAAAGTTTGCTATCCTTGGTGATGGAGGAATAAACGCTGTTGTTGCTGATGATTTTTGGCAAAGCACATACGATATAGCTTTACCTCTATTAAAGGATGGCAATTGGACTGAAGCTCTATGTAGAACTCTTCACTCTTGTGGCGAACAACTAAAAGCACACTTCCCCTACCAAAAAGGAGATATTGATGAACTTGATAACACTGTGTCATGGGGAGATTAATACTAATATTAAGTTTATTAGTTCATCCTGTATTTGTCAATGCTCAGACGGACATTGACAGTTGTATCCCAAAAAAGGTACAAGGGAAATTTGTTTATGATTTAGCAGACCTTCTAACTGATTCTGAGGAGTTAAATATTCAGCAGTCACTAAGAGCATTTACTGATTCAACAAGCAATGTAATAGTTGTTGTTACTCATTTGGATTTTTGTGATTACGATCCCTCAACATTTGCCATTGAGGCAGGAGACAGACTCGGTGTTGGACGGTCTGATTTAGACAACGGTGTTGTTATGGCTATCAAGCCTAGAAACGAAGGTAAAAAAGGAGAAATATTTATTGCAATTGGCGAGGGACTTGAAGGTGCTATTCCAGATGTATTAACTGGCAGAATAGTAAAAAGTATGATTCCTGATTTCAAACAAGCCAACTGGAATGGCGGTATTGAAATCGGATTAAGCCAA